>JAQVXF010000234.1 GCA_028709355.1 Syntrophomonas sp. | reverse complement strand
TTTAGCACCAGAGCACTGACCGATTCCGATACAATGCCCCGCTCTTTAACCAATTCCTCAACATTCTTGCCCAGCATTTCGGCGCCGGGAACCCCGGTCAGTTTCTCGAATGCTTCATTGACTCGCCGGGTGATACCCTCGCCATTGGTCAGATAAAGGCCATCGTAGGAAGACGCGATGATGGCGTCCATCTCCTGGTTCAATTCCTTGACATCCTCCAACTCCCGGGATATACTCTCCAGCTCGGAGATATCTTGTAGAACCGCTACTGCTCCAACCATCTGGCCATCCTCGATAATGGGGGTGCGATTGGATATAAACAGAGAATTGTTGAGGGTTATCTTCTGCACCGGCCGGCTGCGCCCGGTCTCCAGGATTTCCATCAGGCCGCTGTTGGGTATGACCTTTATGATTTCCAGGCCTCGCACCTCGGAGCTCTTTAGATGCAGGAATTCTTCCGCTGCCCGATTGAGCAGGTTTATGCGACCTTCCCGGTCCACGGAGATAATAAGGTTATGGGTAGAGTCCAGTATGGCCTGGAGCTCCTTGGATAGATAATTGAAAGAGTCGAAATAGGCGCGGGCCAGGTCGGTCCGGGTGACCATACCTACAACTTGGTTATGCTCGATCACCGGCAGTCTCCCTACGCTGGTACGGATCAGGTCGCGGACTCTGTCGTCGGGACGGCCTATGATCACCGCCTCTTTCATCAAAGCCTGTAAAGGGGTATCGGGATCTCCATCCTGGGCCAGCACTTGGTAAATGTGGCTCTTGGTGACCAGACCCACCATCTGCCCGTGCTCATCTACCACCGGTGCGCCATCGATCTGGTGGTCCAGGAAAACCTGGCTGGCCTCGCGAATAGTTTGCTCCGGTGCCAGGACCACAGGGGAAGTGCTCATTATATTGGCTATCTTCATGCTGTCTACCTCGTCCAGATCAATCATCAACGACATAACCGTCGGAGCTCATCGAGAGTGGGGCTGGTCTGCCGGCTGTTGGCATCTTACCGCGATTTTACCACAATCTTCCTCGCCTGTCTTGGCGCAGGTAGCGACTGGGAGAGACGATGGTGGCTGTGGGAACCTGTCGTGCTGCCGTTGGGAACGGTCTTTGAGCGGCATGCTTCAAGTGAGGAAGGTGTGGAGCTCCCGAAATTAGTGCTGCCGGTCCAATCAACCCTGCTCCTTCGGGGAGGGTTGGGGGATATGACCGGACTGGGCCTACCGGCAGGATTCGGTATATAATAGGGAAAGAAATATAAATACATGCGGCTGCTGGCTGGAAGTGCGGCGTGGCCGCTGAAAGAGGTCGTGCTGATGAAAGAGTGGCTGTTCCCTAAGATCACCGACTATTGGGACAACCAGACCCGCAACTCCATATTCGAATACTCGCAGATGCTCGGTTTCTCCCTCCAGGAGAAGAAGGAACGGGCCCTGCAGGATATCAAGGAGGCAATGTACGAACATACTGCCATCCTGGATGATGAGCAGCTGACCTATGCTGCCTTTATCATCGCTGATGACATCTATAAATCCGCTAATGAGATCAGCCTGTTCAATCTCTACATCTCCGAATACCTGGAGGCCAGTGCCGGCACCTTCTTCGATATCGTGAGCCAACGGGGCTTCTGCCTCCATTATCTGGCCAACAACGTCTACGCCGGCAGTGCTTCCGAGGGTATGATCAGGCCGCTGCAGTTTTTCCGCTATTTCTTCCTGCCCGCGGGGATAAAATACATCTGCCCCCACGAGATCGCCCTGGAGCTGATGAAGCGGGATGGTTTGACTGTTCACGATTATGACGCCAACATCGGCCGATACCTGGAAGAAGCTCGTCTGGTGGGAAACATGGTTATCGAGCAATGCCACGACAACAACGACCATTATTTCAACCTGCAGATAGATGGGCAGAAGAGTGATTTTGCCTCTTCCCTGGCCCGGGTCGGAGACCCCCAGGTCATCACCGTATTCCGCAGTCAGCCGCCTATGGCCGGGACCAGCTGCGACGTCCTATTTCCCGGGCAGGGGATAGATATGGACAGCGCCAACTGAACCAGGCACCAGGAGAAAGGCAAGGGGACGGTTCTGTTGCCTTACTGTTGCCTTAAAGCTCCGGAATAATGCAGGGGGACGGGTCTGTTGCCTTAAAGCTCCGGAATATCCCCAGTGCTTGGGTCTGTAAAGGTGGGATGGGGTCGATGTTCAGGAACACTCGACTGACATAATTCCTCGACAAGCAGCAGAAGGTTCTCCCCGCGTAGTCATGCAGTACACCCAAAGCCTCAAATAGTTGGGGATTAGAACCGGTTGAGATAGCGGCGGATCTCCCATTCGTGCACACTTTCTGCATACTCGTCCCACTCTTGGCGCTTAAAGAACATGTACCGGTCAAAGACATGTTCCCCTATGGTTTCCATGATCAAACCATCGTTGGCCATCTCCTCCAAAGCCTCCCGCAGATCACGTGGATATCGCTCGGTTTGAAGCCCATGCGATTCACAGGTATCGGACAATTGGACTTTACCCAGGAGGGGCTCCGGCGGCATGATCCGGTTATTTATCCCGTCCAGGCCAGCCCTCAGCATTAAGGCGAAAAGGAGATAGGGGTTGGCGGTAGGGTCGGGGCTGCGATATTCTATGCGGGTGCCGTTGCCCCGGCTGGCCGGTACTCTTATCAGGGTGCTGCGATTGTTGGTCGACCAGGCGACATTGGTCGGTGCTTCATACCCCGGCTTCAGCCGCTTATAACTATTTACGATGGGATTGGCGATCGCAGCCATGCCCCGGGCATGTTTGAGGAGGCCGCCGATGAAAAGCCTGGCTAATTCGCTTAATACATACCAGGGATCCTGTAGCCGAATAGGTTACCTAAATGGCCGCCTGGTACTATACAATTCGCTCCCTGCAGCAGGGGTGCTTGCTTCTGTTATATAGGTTGGGTAAGGCCGGCCGTGCTGGTCGAGGAATCATAATTTGGGTACTGCCCGCAGCACCACTTCGACC
>JAQVXF010000233.1 GCA_028709355.1 Syntrophomonas sp. | reverse complement strand
GGTGAGAAGCTGGATTGCATCTCCAGGCTCTACAGTTTGGACCCGGTAATCACCCAATTTGTTCGGATTAGACCTCCGGTTAAATATCCTCTTTCATTCGGGGCAATGGCTCCTGACCCGTTGCCCTGATTTTATGCCAATCGGTATGGATAGAGGGAATCGGACACATCCTATCATAGGAGGCTGCCAAGATGAGCGAATCGATCACTAAAAAATTGTCATTTTTAGACCGCTACCTGACCCTTTGGATAGTCCTGGCGATGGTTGTCGGGGTGGGATCGGGGTACCTCATCCCCAAGATTGCAGCTTTTTGGGGCAAGTTCCAGGTGGGGACCACCAACATTCCAATCGCGATAGGTTTGATCCTGATGATGTATCCGCCCCTAGCCAAGGTCCGCTATGAAGAACTGCCGCAGGTGTTCAAAAACACCAGGATGCTGGTTTTGTCCCTGGTACAAAACTGGATAGTCGGACCTATCGTCATGTTTGTGCTGGCGGTTTTGCTGCTGCCGGACAAACCGGAGTTGATGGCCGGGGTGATCCTGGTAGGGCTGGCCCGGTGTATCGCTATGGTCCTGGTGTGGAATGACTTGGCCGAAGGCAGTCCGGAATATGTAGCCGGACTGGTTGCCTTCAATGCCATATTCCAGGTGCTCACCTATTCCGTCTATGCCTATATATTTTTAACAGTCATACCCAGGTGGCTGGGGATGACCAGCATGGCTGTGGATGTATCGATGCTGGAGATCGCCCAAACTGTTTTCATTTATCTGGGTATCCCCTTCATCGCCGCCATAATCACCCGCACTACCATGATCCGTTCTAAAGGGCGGGTTTGGTATGAAGCCAATTTCCTGCCCCGCATCGGCAAACTGACTCTCATCGCGCTGCTATTCACTATCTTCGTGATGTTCTCCCTGAAGGGCAATATGATCGTGACTTTACCGCTGGATGTGGTTCGGGTGATGATCCCCCTGCTGTTCTATTTCGGGATAATGTGGTTCGCCACCTTTTTTATCGCCAAGTGGCTGGGCGGGGATTATCCTACCGTCACCACCCTGGCGTTTACCGCTTCGAGCAATGACTTTGAATTGGCCATCGCGGTAGCGGTAGCGGTTTTCGGGCTCAATTCGGGGCAGGCATTCGCGACCGTGATAGGTCCCCTGGTGGAGGTCCCGGTGTTGATAGCCCTGGTCAACGTAGCGCTGTATTTTAGGAAAAAGTACTTTAGCCCGGGGATTAGCCGGGTTAAATAGGTTCTGCGAAGCCAGCACAGCGGAGCAGTCTTGAGAAGTAAAACCAAATATAAGTTTAGGCAGCGTAATTTGGGGGGAGGGAAAAGTCCAGTTCTCTCCCCCTTTTCAATTGTCGCGTTAGACACCTTCGTGTTTGAGCCGGACTCTGTATCGTGAATGCCGGGATATGAAAACCCCATTGCCGACCCGGGGAATAGGTAGTAATATAACAATATATTTATATAAGTCAAATTGGTAAGGTGGGTGCAGCCAAATGATCGACAATACCGCGAAAATTCTCAAGGCTCTCGGGGAGCCGACTCGACTGAAGATTATAAAAGTGCTGGCAGAGCGAGAACTGTGCATCTGTGAGCTGGTGGCGGTGCTCAACATGAGCCAGCCGCGCATATCGCAACATGTTAAGGTTTTAAAGCAGGCTCGGCTGCTGGTGGAGCGCAAATCGAGGCAAAACTCTTATCTCAGCATCAACAGAGACGTATTGCAGGGAACCAGGCTGGCGCCATTTCACTCCTTGATGGAGGTGGAGCTGGCTGATTTGGCCGACATGCAGCAGGAAAATCAGAGATTCAGAGTCCTGGAGAGTAATGAGGACGTGATCGCCTGTAAGAGTGGAGTCAGTCACCCTGATGAGGAGATAGCCAACAGTATTTAGGGACGGGGAGAAGGTAAATGGAAATTAAGATATTAGGCACCGGTTGTACCCGGTGTGACAGCTTGGAAAAAGAGGTATTCAACGCACTGGCAGAGTTGGATGTGGCGGCCAGGGTGATTAAGGTCAAAGATATCCACAAGATCATGGCCTACAACGTCCTGGCTACTCCCGGTTTGGTCGTAAACGAAAAGATCAAGGTGAGTGGGCGGCTGCCGCGGCGCGACGAGATCAAAAGATTTATCCGGGAAGAGTTGGACCAATAAGCGGGAAATCCGTAGGCAGGGCAGGCTTTCCGTGCAACGGAGTAATGAATTAGAAGTGGGTGGTTCCGATGTTCATATTTAAATTTCTCAATGATCAGCTGTTGAAAATGCAGTGGTTGTCAGATCTGGTCCGGTCCTTGGTAGAGAACGTCTTCAATCTGGACGTCAGTACCCGCATCGGTGGCAGTGTGCATTTCTTCATCTATGACGTTATCAAGATCTTCATTCTGTTGTCGTTTTTGATATTCATCATCTCTTATATCCAGAGCTACTTCCCGCCGGAACGCAGCCGCCGGATATTGAGCCGGTTCGGAGGGGTATCGGGCAATATCCTGGGGGCGTTGCTGGGGACCATCACCCCTTTCTGTTCCTGTTCTTCCATCCCCCTGTTTATAGGTTTTACCAGCGCGGGGCTGCCCTTGGGGGTTACTTTTTCATTCCTGTTGTCTTCCCCTTTGGTCGACCTGGCTTCCCTGATTCTATTGGCCAGTATCTTCAACTGGAAGATAGCCATCGTGTACGTGGTGGTGGGGGTGGTGCTGGCAGTCATCGGCGGGACCTTTATCAGCCGGCTGCGGATGGAGGATTATGTTGAACCCTTCGTGTTCCACAACCAGATAGACGGAATGGAAGAGGAGGCCATGACGGTTAAGGACCGCATGCTGTTTGCGCGAGACCAGGTGATGGATATCGTCAAGAAGGTGTGGATTTATATAATCCTCGGGGTTACTATCGGAGCGGCGATTCACAACTGGATCCCGGAAAATATCATAGCTACCTTGTTGGGACAGGACAAATGGTACTCAGTGCTGCTGGCGACCTTGATCGGCTTACCCATG
>JAQVXF010000232.1 GCA_028709355.1 Syntrophomonas sp. | reverse complement strand
GGGTGACAACATCCAGATGGCCATCAGCCTGATCACCCCGATAGCCGTAGAAGAAGGACTCAGATTCGCCATCCGTGAAGGTGGCCGCACAGTAGGTTCCGGGGTCGTCACCAGCATCGATTCCTAAAACGGGTACCCCCGCCAGGTGAAGCAGCTAAGGGCTGGGGTGTCTTTAGCTGCCAAACGCGAGGGTGCGTGTAACCACAAGCCCCATTCTTAAGGAGGTTATACTAGAGTGAATGGCCAAAAAGTAAGAATCAGACTGAAAGCTTTTGATCATAAACTGCTTGATCAATCGTCCCAGAAGATAGTGGAAACAGCCAGAAAGAACGGCGCCAGCGTATCCGGGCCGGTACCGCTGCCAACCGAAAAAAGGATCTATACCATTTTGCGTTCACCGCACGTCAACAAGGATTCGCGGGAGCAATTTGAGATGAGAACCCACAAGCGCTTAATCGACATACTCGATCCTAATCCCCGGGCGATAGACGCCCTCATGCACCTGGATCTGCCTTCAGGAGTGGATATAGAGATCAAGTTGTAGGGTGAGGAGCCGGTACTGCGAGGCCAGTGGGTCAAAAGGCTTCTAGGTGGAAAATCCGGATTAGAAAGATAGGCGATGTTGGATTACTCACTTTCAACCACTCGCCCGAGAAAAGCTCAACTAGGAGGTAGAAAAGGTGGCAAACAAAAGCCCGAAAACGATTATGGGAATAAAAGTAGGCATGACCCAGGTATTCGATGATACCGGTAAGGCTATCCCGGTAACTGTGGTGCAGGCTGATCCCAACGTAGTATTACAGAAGAAGACGGTCGAAAGTGATGGCTACGATGCGATACAGGTCGGTTTCATGAGCATCCGGGAGAAATTGGTCAACAAGCCCAAGATGGGCATCTTCGGCAAGGCGCGCTTGAAGCCCTGCCGTCACATCAGAGAGTTCAAGGTCGATAATGTGGACAATTATGAAATCGGTTCAGAAATCAAAACCGATATATTCACGGCCGGTGAGGTGGTCGATGTAATAGGCACCTCCAAAGGCAAAGGTTTTTCCGGTGCAGTCAAGAGGCATAACATGGCACGGGGATCGATGGGGCATGGTTCGAAGTACCACCGCCGCCCCGGTTCGCTGGGCGCCATGGGACCAGCTCGAGTGTTCAGAGGCCGGAAGATGCCAGGTCATTATGGCGGAGACCGGGTTACGATACAGGGCCTGATGATAGTCAGAGTCTATCCCGAGAAAAATCTCATCCTTATAAAAGGTGCGATTCCGGGGCCCAGAAAAGGCCTGGTGCTTATTAAGAATTCAATTAAGGCATAATCAGAGTTCTAACGAAGGAGGTAAAACAGATGCCTAAAGTTGCAGTATATGATATGCGCGGCACCCAGGTCGGAGAGATAGACTTGAACGACAAGGTCTTCGGGATAGAGCCCAACGAAGCGGTGATGCAGCAATTTGTGAAGATGCAGTTGGCTAATAAGCGGCAAGGGACTGCTTCTACAAAGACCAGGGCGGAGGTTAGAGGTGGAGGCAAAAAACCCTGGAAGCAAAAGGGAACCGGCAGGGCTCGGGTGGGCAGTTCCCGCAATCCCATCTGGAGAGGCGGAGGAATCGCATTCGGACCCAAACCAAGAGATTACTCCTATACCATGCCCCGCAAGGTGAGAAGACTAGCTATGAAGTCGGCTCTTTCCAGCAAGGCCCAGGACAGCAGCATAATCGTGGTTGAGATCCTGACGTTCGAGGAACCTAAAACCAAACTCATGCTGGAAACCCTCGGCTTGCTGAACGCAGCGGAAAAGACTTTGGTAGTAACTGCTGACGGTGACATTAATGTATATAAATCGGCGCGTAATATTCCGGGAGTAAAATCCCTGCGGGTTGACTATATCAATGTGTATGACATCCTCAAATATGATACTCTGCTCATGACCAGGGATGCAGTTGCCAGAGTAGAGGAGGTATTCGCCTAAGATGAGAGATTATCGAGATATCATAATCAAGCCGGTGGTTACCGAGAAGTCGATGAACCTGCTGGCCGACAACAAATATACGTTCATAGTGGATCGGAGATCCAACAAAACTGAAATCAAAAACGCCATTGAGAGCATCTTTAAGGTCAAGGTAGACAAAGTAAGCACTTTGATCGTCAAGGGTAAACCCAAACGGCTGGGGAAATTTGAGGGACGTAAACCTGACCGGAAGAAGGCTATAATCAGCCTTAAGCCCGGGCATAAGATCAAGCTTTTCGAAGGCATGTAATAAACCGTCATTCGGTGTGTTTTAAGGAGTGAGCAAGCAAATGGGCATAAAGAAATTTAGGCCTACAACCCCAAGCAGAAGACATATGACGATGTTGAGTTTCGAGGAAATAACCAAGATGGAGCCCGAAAAGAGTCTGACTGTGGCCCTGAAGAGTAAAGGGGGCAGAAATGCCCAAGGACGGTTGACAGTTAGACACAAGGGCGGAGGACACAAGCGTCTCTACCGGGTAATCGATTTTAAGCGGATCAAGGATAATGTACCGGCAACAGTGGCAGCGATAGAATATGATCCCAACCGTTCCGCCAACATCGCTTTACTCCATTACGCAGATGGTGCCAAAGCATACATTTTGGCACCCAACCACCTGAAGGTGGGCGACAAAGTAGTCTCGGGAACCAAAGCCGACATCAAGACCGGCAATTCCATGGCTTTGAAAGACATCCCGGTCGGATCTCTGATTCATAACATAGAATTGCGGCCTGGAAAGGGCGGGCAGATGGTCCGTTCCGCAGGAACGGTTGCCCAGTTGATGGCCAAAGAAGGGGCCTATGCCCACGTGAGATTACCGTCGGGCGAGGTGAGACTGGTACACATCAACTGCCGCGCCACATTAGGCCAAGTGGGCAACCTGGATTATGAAAACCAGAAGATAGGCAAGGCAGGAAGGTCTCGCTGGATGGGCATCCGACCCACGGTAAGGGGCTCGGTAATGAACCCGGTTGATCATCCCCATGGTGGTGGTGAAGGCCGGGCTCC
>JAQVXF010000231.1 GCA_028709355.1 Syntrophomonas sp. | reverse complement strand
ATCAGCAGGGAGACGGTAATCGCCATCTCGTCCCGCACCAGCCAGGGATACATGGCAGCTACCACCAGCAAGCCGGCGGCAAAGATATAGCCCGATTTTCTATAAAAGACCCGGGTGGCTGACAATATCCCGTTGATGGCCGCTCCATCCTGCCGGGCCAGAGGGGAGTATAGGGCCACTACCGATGCAGCCCCCACCCCGCCTTCCACCAGGCTCAGATAAGCAATGAACTGCTTGAGCGAGCCGATCATGCCATTAACTTCCGAGCCATAATGACCGATAAAAAGCGCCGGCAGTATGAATCCGCATACTGCCGTGACCAACTGCAAGACCAGGTTGGCAACCAGATTATTTAAGGCTTTGGCTGTCCTCATGTAAACGGAAATCCTTCTGCCGGCACCGGGAATGCCGGGTAATAGCGGCGGTGATCAGGAATGGAAAACTTGGTTGCCGGCGGAGCGGCGCTTCCAGGCCGCCAGTCCCACCACCAGCAGAGCCAGGATCACCAGGCCGATGACCCGGTTGCCGGGATTCACTGCCACCGTGTCCAGGGTCAGGCTGAAAGCGGGATCCAGCCGGGAGACCATCAACCGGGGATGCAAAGCCGCCCATAAAGCCGCCATACCGACCAGGATGATAGCCCCATTAAGGGTGAAAGCACGGCGGTTATAAGACTGAGACAGCAGCCAGGATGACATCACTATACCCAGCAAGGCCAGCAGGAACATGGTCGAAGGCCAGAAACGGTCGAAAATATCGGTGAAGTAGACGGCGGTCACAGTGGCCACCCCCGCCAGCACCAGGGCGATACGCCCCCACACGAAGGCCCGCTGATAGGCCTGGCGCCACAGGGGTTCGTCCAGTTGGGAGGTCAGGTAGACCGTGCCATGATAGATGCAGAAGGCTATCGCAAACAGGCTGGCGGTCAGGGCCGGTACGGAAAGCAGAGCGGCTCTTCCCCCGGTGAAGCGGGCTTGCCCGTCGATCGGCAGGCCGGTCACCAGGTTGGCCAGCACCAGTCCCAGCAGGGCCGGGAGCAGCAGGCTGCAGACCAGGAGTAGGTATTTCAGCAGTGTAAATTGGAGGCCCTCATCGGTCTGGCGCATCACATTCACCGCCAGCGCCCTTACCACCAGGAGAACCAGGATCATCCATAGGATAGGGCCGCAAGCGGCCGTGATCAACTGCCACCATCCAGGGAAGGCATACCAGACTGCCCCTGCAGCTCCCAGCAGCCATATCTCCTCTAACCCCAGAACCGGTCCGATGGTGCGGACCACCTGGATTTGACCCGGCCCATCCGCCCCGATACCACCTACCAGAACGCCCACTCCGAACTGGTGAGCCACCTGGTAAAGATAACCGGCCACCAAAATACCGATCAGGATAAACCAGAGTACGTTGATACTCACTTAAGATTCCTCCTCGGCCCGGCGATCCTCGGTTGCCAGCCACCACGTCAGGTATGCTGTCCGGTCCTGCCCGGGTCCCTGTTTTTGTACATTCTAGCAGAAGCTGAAGACCATGGAAAGCGCCGGAGTCAGTCCTGCTGCTGGCGCTGACGGGCCCGAGACTGGCGCTTGCGCTCCCGGTTGTAAGCGCGTTGTTGTTCCCGGCCGCCCATCCGCTCCAGACGGTGCAGGCGGCGGCAGGTGGGGGAGCATTGGTAGCTGGAACGGCGATAGGGGCCCTGCAGACGGAAGACCGAGCCGCAGGTCTTGCATTGCTGGGCGAAGGTATGGTGGTCCAGAGCCCATAGGATCTCTATCCAGGCTAGAGCCAGGAAACTTTCGCTTCGATATAGCAGGCCCGGTTGTTTATGGCCCCGGCCATCACTGGTCAGCATCATCTGGGTGCCCGCCGCGGCGGTGCGGTAGTGGAAGGTTGCTTCCCGATAGGTCTTCAACCATAAGGGATAGAACTCGCCGTCCACCGCCTCGAAACCGTATTCGGCCTGGATGGCGGCCAAACGGCGGTGAATATCAGGATCATCGGGAATCTGCACCGAATCGGCCTTAAACCGATCGATCGGCCTCAGGAAGATGTGGGGCCGGAATTCGGCTGCCTGGGGCACCAGCCAATTCTCCACGGCCGTCAGCAGGCTGGTCAATTCCGCATCCGAATGGAAGAAGGGCTTGTCAGTGCGGTTGCGGGCCAGCTCGGGCGGCATCTGGTAGGGTTGGTCAGCCCCTTGGTAGTCGATGGTGATGGTGAAGTTCGCCCCATCCGCTTCCCCGAAGACCCACCCCATCAATATCTGCCCGGAGGTGGGGGTAGGTTCGAGGACGATACTGTTCTCGCTGCCTGTGCTGGCCCAATTTGTATCCCCCTCCCGCTGCAGCTGGTGCTCCTCGGGCTGGTGCCGGCAAGTCGCTGCCGGCTTGGAGTCAACCAGACTGCTCTCGAAGACACATAGCTCGGCCCCATCTTCGGGATCGGTTTTCCAGGGTTGCTCCAATCGCTGCAGAAAACTGATGGCGCTGGAAACCGCATAGAACAGAGGCACGGTCACGGTCTGCTCTCCCACCGTCAAGCTCTCCCGATCATCATAGATAACCAGGCTGTACAAATTTTACTCCCCCTCTGCCAGTGCTTTCGGTCAAACTCGACCCCCCATAAATTTAAAGGCCTCCAGCCCTGTGTGGACAATGGTCAAACGAGATGTATGATTTGATTAAAATTGACCTAAATCCTATTATATAGGCATTGGCAAACCATAACAAGCACCAGCGGCGGGGCAATTGCCCCGACTGCGAAAGGAGGAGAGTGCATGGCCAGCCGTTCTCTGGTAGAGGAGATCAAAGGCCGCACAGACATCCGGCAGATATTCGAGGGTTGTTTCCCCGGACGGCGGCTGGTACCCCGCGGTACCCGCTGGTGGTCCTGCTGTCCCCTCCATGAGGAGCGGGTCCCGTCCTTCTGCCTGGATATCGACCGCCAGAGATTCCATTGTTTTGGCTGTCAAGCCGCTGGGGACAGCATCGACCTGTATGCCCGGGCCCGAGGGCTGAGCAATCGGGACGCCAT
>JAQVXF010000230.1 GCA_028709355.1 Syntrophomonas sp. | reverse complement strand
GATCATCATGGTCACATTATCTTTGGTTATCACCGGTTGAGGAGCAAAGCTGACCACCTGTTCGCGCAGGTCAACGATGGCTCGGAATCTGTCGATGAACGGTATCAGCATGTTGATGCCCTGCTCGGCGGTCTTGTGATATTTACCTAACCGCTCCACGATACCCACTGAGGCTTGGCGAATAATCTTGATGGAGGAATAGGCGATCAGTATTACGAACAGCACCAGGACCACATTGACGAAGATGGTTAATAGGATATCCATTCACCTCATCCTTTCTTGAGTTGATTCTGCTTCATCTAACTAAGGTTAATGAAAGCTTTGTCGACCACGAGCTTTACACCGTCGACTCCGGTCACTATCACCCGGATATTTTCTTCGATGTATTCCTTGGATACCGCTGTCCAGATCTCCCCATTGACCTTGACCTGGCCGTAATGCAGCGGCGAAACTGGAGTTAGGGACATGCCCGGCTGGCCGATCAAGGCTTTGACGTTGCTGACCTTGTCGGTGGTTTTGAAGGTCTTCATCAGCAGCGGGCGGGTAAATATGATCAGCACCAGGGTAATGACCGAAAAGACCAGCAACTGGGCGGGGATATTGTTGATAAGCCCCAGACCCGCGGCCGCCGCAATAAGCAGGGCGGCGATGGCCAACCACAGGAACCAGAAGCCGGATGTGAATATTTCCACCGCGCCGCAAACGATGGCGATTAGGACCCACTGTAATGATGACATGCAGCACCCTCCCATCCTTGGTAACATACTTATCTCTTAATGTTGAACAGGCCAACATCACTATCCCCCCGCACAACGGGTCTTGGCCATTAAATATAATATAAGGCATTTGTGCCTATTTTACGACTAATAATAGGCACCCGTCCCGTAGCGGGAGCCAGGTGCCTATTCGCGAGTATCGGTTGGGCAACGGTTACCGCCCTGTTCTCGATCGTTCCTCGATATTCATCTGATTGATGGGTGCCGTTCGTATCGATCACAGATTGATCTGGTAGACATCGCCGTCCTGGGTAAGACCTGATCTAAGCAAGCTCTCCGGTTTGGGGAGTCTAAGACCCAAGGTTTCCAACAGCACATCTTCAATGACCTCGATCGCCTGCACCTGGAGTTGCTCCCTTACTTCTTCCGGCAAATCCTTGAGATCGCGTAGATTTTCCTTGGGGAGCAGCACCTTCTTGATTCCGGCCCGGTGCGCCGCCAGCAGTTTTTCTTTGATGCCGCCAACCGGCAGCACTGCCCCGCGCAGGGTGATCTCCCCGGTCATGGCCAGGACCGGATCCACCTTGATGCCGGATATCAGGGAAGCCAAGGCTGTAAACAGAGCTACTCCGGCGGAGGGTCCATCCTTGGACACTGCACCTGAAGGTACGTGAATGTGCAGGTCGCGCTCCTTGAAATTGAAGTTGAGGCTGCTTACTGCTAACCGCGACTTGATTAGGCTTAGGGAGATGCGGGCCGACTCCTGCATCACCTCGCCCAGCTTTCCGGTCAGGATCAACTGTCCCGAGCCAGGCATATCAGTGCATTCGATGAACAGGATCTCTCCGCCCACCGGTGTCCAGGCCAAGCCGGTAGCTACCCCAGGGGGATTGTCATTTTGGGCTACATCATGACGGGTCAGCTGGTTGCCCAGAATCTCTTCCAGCAGGTATGGGGTGACCACATAGGGTGTCGTCACTTTGCCGGACACTATCTTCTCCGAGGCTACCCGGGCGATGGAGGCCAGTTGTCGCCTCAGTCCCCGCACCCCGGCTTCCTGGGTGTAATCAGCGATCACCGATTTGATGGTCTGGTCCTCTATCACCAGCATATCTTGATTCAAGCCATGTTCCTCCAGGACCGCGGCTACCAGGTGCTCCCGGCCAATATGGAACTTCTCGTTGTGGGTGTAGCTGGAGATGGGTATAACCTCCATCCGGTCCAGCAATGGTCCCGGGATCGTTTCCGTCGAGTTGGCGGTAGCGATAAAGAAGATCTCCGACAGATCGTAGGGCACTTCCAGGTAATGGTCGGTAAAAGTGCTGTTCTGCTCCGGATCTAAGACTTCCAGCAAAGCGCTGGCCGGGTCACCGTTGTACGCCGCCATTAGTTTATCCACTTCGTCCAGGACGAAAACCGGGTTCTTCTGACCGGCTTTACGCAGGTTCTGGATTATGCGTCCCGGCAGAGCGCCGACATAGGTGCGGCGATGACCGCGGATCTCGGCTTCGTCCTTGATGCCGCCCAGGCTGATGCGGATATATTTGCGGCCCAAGGCTTCGGCGACACTCTTGCCCAGACTGGTTTTGCCGGTCCCGGGAGGCCCTACCAGCAGTAGGATGGAGCCTTTCTTATCCTTCTTCAGTTTCATTACCGCCAGGTGTTGGATGATGCGATCTTTAACCTTTTCCAGGCCAAAATGCTGATCGTCCAGAATCTGGCGGGCCGCCTGTAAATCGATATCCCGGGTCTCGCCCGGTTGCCAGGGCAACTCCACCAGGATGTCCAGGTAGTTGCGGATGACATTGTAATCTGGGCTGTTGGGGCTTTGGTTCTCATATTTGCCCAATTCCGCCAGGGCGGTCTTCAATACCTCGGGGGGCATCCCCGCCGCCTCGATCAATTGCCGATAGTTCTTGCCCTCCGGGGCACCTTCCTTTAACTCATCTTGGATATTCTTGAGCTGTTCCCGCAGGACCGTCTCGCGATGAGTCTTATTGGCCTTTTCGCTTAGTTTCTCCGCCATCTCGATCTGCAGTTTGATGGCTTCCTTCTGCTTAAGCAGGTGGTCCATGAACTGCAGGCTGCGTTCTTTCAGGGAGCGGGTCTCGATCAGGGCCTGTTTCTCGGTGCTGGATATATGCAGGTATTGGCCTACATGTCCCATCAGCAGGTTGAGGTCCTGTTCTGCGTCAAATACCTTGATAAACGGTTCCGAACCCTTGAAATGGGCTCCGATCTCATGAATCAGACCCTTGACGTAGTTCATCATCTCTTCCCGGCTCTTGAGATCCAGGTCGACCATGTCCGGGGACAGTTCG
>JAQVXF010000229.1 GCA_028709355.1 Syntrophomonas sp. | reverse complement strand
GCCGAGGGCAAAGTGACTTGCTGCGAGGTCTACTCCCGGGTGGTCGGTTACCTGCGCCCGGTCGATCAGTGGAATGCCGGCAAACAGGAAGAATTCCGGGAGAGGAAGACTTTCGACACTGCGGTCATGTAGGACCGGTTAATCGTTTCGGAAGGCAAGGTCCAGCGGGGAAGCTGTTCAGAACAATATTGATGGGGCAGCAGCGGGCCAGATTATGGCGCCGGATGCATCCGACCCGACTCGGAGATAACTATAGAGAGCAAGGGGAGCCGTCACTGCCAGGGTGATGGCTCCCGTTTTGGGCAGGCCTAATGGGTAAGAATAACACACCTGCATTTATGTTATAATCACAATGTTTGGCGCTAGATCCAGCTGGCCGGCGACTGGAAAGATACTTGGAGCGGGGGTTACGGATGTGCAGTATGCAGGAATGATAAAACAGAGCCTGGTCGACTACCCGGGGGAGATAGTTTCGGTACTCTTCTCCCGGGGATGCAACCTGCGCTGCCCCTTCTGCCACAATCCTGATTTACTGATAAAGCCCCGGGTGGTGAATCCGCCGGTGGATATCGTCGAGGTATTGGAATTCATGCAGCAGCGCCGGGGATTCCTGGACGGAGTAGTCTTCAGCGGGGGCGAACCCACTCTGCACGAGGACCTGATCGCCGACATCCGCAGCATCAAGGGTTTAGGCTTGTTGGTCAAGCTGGACACCAACGGCACCAATACCAGCATGGTGGAGCTGCTGCTGCGGGAGAGGCTGCTCGATTACGTTGCCATGGATATCAAAGCGCCCCTGGACTACAAAAAATACCGGGAGGCTTGCGAACGTCTCAGCCCGGAGAATTTCTTCAGTATCCGCAGCACGGCCTTACTATTGAAGAAGGCTAGAACTGAGGTGGAATTCCGCACCACGGTAGTGCCGGTCTTGCATACCCCCGAAGATATCGTGGCTATCGCCCGGTTCATCGAAGGCGCCCCGCGCTATACCCTCCAGCAGTTCAATCCCCGCGTCACCCTGGAACCTGGTTACGGGCGGGTAGTGCCCTACACCAAGACCGAGATGCAGGAGCTGGCAGATCTGTGTTCACCTTACGTGCAAGAAGTGCGGGTAGTCAACTTGTAGATGAAAAAGCTGGGAGAGCTAACGATCGCCATAACTGCCAAAGTCATAAAAACGCCAAAACGAACCGGCCGGTGGAGCCGGTTTTTATGTACGGGGAGGAGAACCGGCGGCTCTGCCGATCCAGGCCAGCCCGTAGTGCATTGGCGGGCGAAAAGTCCTATAATGAACTCAAATACAAACTTTGTAATATGAGGTGTATAGATGAAACTATGGGGGGGACGGTTTGCCAAGCAAACCGACAAATTGACCGAGGATTTCAACGCTTCCATCGCCTTTGACAGCCGCATGTACCAGCAGGATATCCAGGGCAGCATAGCCCATGCGGCCATGCTGGCCCGACAGGGAATACTGAGCGAGGCGGAGCGTGACCGTATCATCGCTGGGCTGGAGGAGATCCGCCAGGAGCTGGCGGAAGGAAAGCTGGGATTCAGCGTGGCGGCTGAAGATGTGCACATGAACATCGAGACCTTTTTAACTGCCAAGATCGGGGATTTGGGCAAGAAACTGCATACCGCCCGCAGCCGCAACGACCAGGTAGCCCTGGATGTGCGGCTCTACCTGCGGGATGAGATAGCGACGGTGCGGGAGTTGGTGCTGGCCTTGGAGAAAGCCCTGCTGCAAATAGCCGCGCAGCACCTGGAGACCATCATGCCTGGCTACACCCACCTGCAAAGGGCCCAACCGGTGACCCTGGCCCATCACCTGATGGCTTACTTCGAGATGCTGCGCCGGGACCTGGGGCGCCTGGACGATTGTCGCCGCCGCCTTATGTCGCTGCCGCTGGGATCGGGAGCTCTGGCCGCCACCGGTTTCCCCCTGGACCGGGACTTCGTGCGGGAACAGCTGGGGTTCGCGGAGATCACCCGTAACAGCCTGGATGGAGTGAGCGATCGCGATTTTGCCATCGAGTTCTGCAGCTGGGCCAGCATCCTGATGATGCACCTGTCTCGCTTCTCGGAGGAGATCATCATGTGGTCCAGTGAAGAGTTTTCTTTCCTGACCCTGGATGATGGCTTCTCCACCGGCTCCAGCATCATGCCCCAGAAGAAGAATCCTGATATCGCTGAGCTGGTGCGGGGCAAAACCGGTCGGGTCTACGGAGACCTGATCACCCTGTTGACCCTGATGAAAGGGTTGCCCCTGGCCTACAACAAAGATATGCAAGAGGATAAGGAAGCCCTTTTCGACGCTATCGATACCGTCAAGAAGTGTCTGCTGGTCTTCACCCCGATGCTGCTGACCAGCCAATTCAATGTGGATCGGATGGCCCGGGCAGCCCGGGGCGGATTCACCAATGCCACCGACCTGGCTGATTACCTGGTCAACCAGGGTCTGCCTTTCCGGGATGCTCACGAGGTGGTTGGGCGGGTGGTGCGGTATTGTATCGACAACCATCTCAGTCTGGATGAACTTGACCTGGCCAAGTTTAAGGAGTTTTCTCCTTTGATCGGGGCAGACATTTATCCATATATTGACGTCAAAGCCTGCGTAGCCCGGCGCCGCATTCCTGGCGGACCAGCCCCGGAGACGGTGCAGGCAGCCCTCGCCGAAGCCGGCCAATGGCTAAGGAGGGTAGAGGATGAAGGATAATTATCTCTTGGCGGACGGGACCCCCGATACAGATGCCATCAGCGACTGGGCTGAGGAGTATTATAGTTCCCTGATGAGGATGACCGAAGGTTTCTTCGCCCAGGCCAATATCGATGATGTAGTAGCCAGCATGCGCAATATCCCGTTCGATCATTTAGTGGCTAAGGAATTATCGGGGAGCGGTGAGGCCGTGGTAGGCATCGCCATAACCATGGTCCGGGAAATTGCCGAGCGGGAGGTTTCCTATATCGAAGCCTATCTGAAGCTGGTCTGAACCCAACCGCGAAAACGCGGGTCAAGCTTTGGAGCCGAGCGACTCCAGC
>JAQVXF010000228.1 GCA_028709355.1 Syntrophomonas sp. | reverse complement strand
GGTTTTGCCAGACTGCCCGTCCAGGTAATAGACCGTCGGCCGGCCGTCGGTCTTAACATCCGCCAACCGCTCCTGCACCAGTTTGATGTTGCCGTCCAGGTAAGAAGCGTAAGCCTGGGCCTTGACAGCCGCTTCGCCGCCGATAGCTTCACCAGTCTTCAGCACCGATTCCCGCAGCCCTTTATAGTTGTTGAACATCATGCACATGGCGGTCAAACCAGCATTGCGATAAGCTTCGGCATCCTTGGCGTTAGCAGTGATAACCAGATCGGGGTTCAGAGCCAGCAGTTCTTCAGCGGTAACCGTATTGCCCGCCCCCAAGGCAGGTTTATCTTTAATTGCCGGATTGACTATCTGCATCCAGGTAAAATTTTGGGATTTCAGCACATTGAAGTAGGCCGGCTGCTTGGCAGTTGCCCCCAAGGTGATCATGATTTGGTTGCTGGAGGGCCAGCAGTTGGCGATAGTCTTGACCTCGGCCGGCAATTTCACTTCTACCCCGGTCATATCCACTACTTTCCGTTCTGTGGCGGTGGGAGCTGGGGCTGGAGCTTCCGCAGTCTTGCTGTTACACCCCACCAGACTGGTCATCAGGACCACCATCAACATCAGTGCAATGAGTACTTTTCTCTTCACAATTTTATACCTCCCTTTCTTGACTCTCTCTTTGCCGCGAACACGGCGGTCGGGCAGATTTATTACGGCTGGCAGCAATAAAGGCTTGTGCCGCAAAAACACAAGCCTATCTTAGATAAACGGTGATGGTGGCATCTTCTAACGTTTGAAAGCATACTGATTTCCCAGTATACTCACATGTCCTGCTCCATGAGCATGAGCCTTTAGGAGACAGAACTTGAAGTCCCTATGGATTTGTGATATATAGTTGTGCCCCTTGCTGCCGTCGAAGCAAGGGAGCCATGGAGAAACAACCCCGGTCACAACCTTTCTTACCGGCGGCCTTTTTGATCCCCACCCATCCTGCCGGTGGCACCGCTAAAGGTCAAGGTCCTGCGGTGGCCAGCCGATGATATAGGTCCTGGTCTCGATACGGAAGGTACAACTCCCATCGCCATTTGCGGTCAGCCAGCGGTCGACATTGCAGCGGAAGATCTCCTCTTTCTCGGACGGGAAATGGCCCAGCTGGCGCAGATCATCATAGGCCTCCAGTCGGGAGCGATAATCGCGGGTGAAACCGTCCGGCACCACCTTGACCGAGGGATCGATGCCCATATCATAGAGCATGTTGAAGATGATGTTGTAGCCCAGCATCCGGTTGGCCGGGGGCAGGTCCAGGACATCATCGGTGACATCCCGGAAGAGGCTGTCCCGGGCCTCTTTCAGGCTGGGACTACGGGCAAAACTGAGAATGAAAACATGTTTGCGGGCCACCTGGTTAAGCTTGACCAGGTCCCGCATCCCTACCGAACGGGAGGCTATTACGACATCGTGCTGTTCGATGTTGTCCCCCACCACCGCCTCCTCCCAGTTAAGAAGCCGGGTCTCCAGATTGGTGACGCCTGCCCGGCGGGCATTGTCCTGGCATACCTCCAGCATGGCCGGGGCCACATCCAGGGCAGTGACCCGGGCGCATCTCTGGGCGATGGGCACCGCCAGTCGACCCGGTCCGCAGCCGATATCCAGGACCGAGTCGGCTGGGCCGAGAAGCAGATGGTCCAGCTGGTTGCGGGTGTAGACCACTTCCAGCTGCGCCATCTGGTTATACATGATTGCGCTTTTGCCCCACATCTCGGCTGGATTCTGGTCCATCTGTTTCATCATCGGAGCCATGGCCAGCTTTTGCAGGGCTTCCCAATTTACCAAACCTTTCACATTAAGAACCAGCCTTCTGTAGTCAGTATCCTTGCTTCGCAGTAAACCAGGCCGCTGACCGCGAGCCTGGCCCTGCTTCTGCACATGAACTTAGGTTAGATCGAGCATACTGGATATCCTTCACTTAAACTACTATTTCAGGGCTTTGCCTTCCGGCGAGTTGGGCTAAGATTCGCACTTCTCCCCGGTCTCTACTGATTCGCGGCTGACGATGGCCCCATCCTCCATCCAGTAGACGGTATCGGTCATCACATCCGCCTCGCGGCGATGGTGGGTAACCATGACTGTGGTTATATGTTTCTGCCTCAGCCACTGGTCGATGTGGAGCATCATCTCCTCCCGGATCTCCTTGTCCAAGTTGGAGAAGGGCTCATCCAGGAAGATTATCTCCGGTTCCACCACCAGAGCCTGGGCGATGGCCACCCGCTGGGCTTCCCCGCCGGACAGGGTGCGGGCCCGGCGCTTGGCCAGGTGGGCCACTTCCATCTGTTCCAGGCTGTCGTTGATGCGCGAGGATCTCTCCCGGCGGCTCAGGCCCCTGAATTTCAGCCCCAGGTCCACATTTTCCAGTACCGACAAATCCAACAGCATCGGCTTCTGAAAGACCATGGCCATGCGCCGCTGCAATTCCAACCGGGGGTAGTCCTCCAGTTTGCGGCCGAAATATTTTAACTCACCGCTGGTCGGCTCCTGCAGCAAGGCCATCACCAACATCAGGCTGCTTTTGCCAGCCCCATTGGGCCCCATCAAGCTCACCGATTCGCCCGCTGCCAGGGTGAACTCAGGTACGTCCAGGATAGTACGCCCCTCTATTACCAGGGTCAAATCCTTTATCTCGATTGCCATACTCATGCTTCTCTTCTCCACTGCTGCAGGGTGGTCAATAGGGCGGTCACCCCATAGGCCAGCAGCAACCGGATGATACTAAGGGCGGTGGCCACATCGAAATTGCCTTTGTTGACCTCCAGCACGGTGGCGGTGGTCAGGACTCGGGTCTGGCCGGTAATATTACCGCCTACCATTATCGAGGCCCCGACCTCTGACACCACCCCGCCAAAACCGGCCATGACTGCGGCCAGCAAGCCCAGCCGTGCCTCCTTGACCAAGCTGAACAGCATTTGCATCTGATTGGCCCCCAGCGCTTTCAACTGCATCCGGATGCGGGGATGGATCTGTTGAATCGCGGCCAGGGTAAAACTGGTGACGATCGGT
>JAQVXF010000227.1 GCA_028709355.1 Syntrophomonas sp. | reverse complement strand
AGGGTAGTATGAATCGAGGCTAAACCAAATTGATGTTTGAGTGGCCGGTTGTGTTATACTTTTTTCCAAAAGGGGAGGTCCCGGGTTGAAGGTAGCAGTCATAGATGGTCAGGGCGGCGGTATCGGCCGCCTGATAGTTGAAAAGTTGCGTCAGGAGCTGGGTGACAATTGCCATATCCTGGTCCTCGGCACCAATGCGGTAGCCTCCTCGCTGATGCTGAAGGCTGGTGCCAACGAAGGCGCCAGTGGTGAAAACGCTATTGTGCGAGGCTGCCCACGAGTCGATGTTATAACCGGTTCGGTGGGCATCCTGGTTGCCCATGCTTTCCTGGGTGAATTGACCCCGCGTATGGCGGAAGCGGTAGCTGCCGCGGAAGCAGTCAAGGTCTTACTGCCCCTCAACCGGGCTAACTTGGAGATATGCGGGGTTTACGACCAACCGTTACCGCTGCAGGTCAGCAACCTGGTAAACAGAGTCCGGGAGATATACGAGGGCAACCGCAATAGAAGCTAGTAAAACAAGTCATACCCTAACATTTAGGTTAGTAGAGAGGTTGGTGTAAATATGTGCAGCAATATGCCTCCATTAGAGTTGGCAATACAGTTTCATGGTCACATCTGTCCGGGATTATTGATGGGGGTAAGGGTGGCCGAGTTTGCCCGCGATTATCTGGACATAAGTCCGGACCGGGACGAGGAACTGCTGGCCATAGTAGAAACGGACTCCTGCGGAGTGGATGCCATCCAGGCTATCCTGGGGTGCACATTCGGTAAAGGCAATCTCAAGTTCAGGGATTTCGGCAAGAGCGTTTACACCATCGCCAGCCGGGAGAAAAACCGGGCGGTACGTATCGCCCAGAAGTACCAGCCGCATCCGCATCCAGATAATGCCCGATTCCGGGAATTGAACCTGCGCAAGGAGCTTACCGAGGCCGAGGCGGCCGAGAAGGAGGAGCTATTGGGGTCCATCTTCGAGAGGCTCATGACCATGCCCTTTGCGGAAATGTTTGACTGGCGGGAGGTGGAACCGGAGATCCCGGCTAAAGCCAGTATTTTCCCGACCGTGCAATGCTCGGTATGCGGAGAGGGCGTCATGGAACCGCGAGCTTGTTTGAACGGGCAGTTGTATGTGTGTCCAGACTGTGTATAGAGACGGGAGTGGTGTTGATGTGTGAAGCCAATGTTTTCATGAGCCGGGATGGAATGGAAGAGTTGCTGATGGAGAGCGTGGACCGTATCATACCCGGAGAGGATAATAGTATCCTCCTGGAAAATATATTCGGGGAACGACGGCTGGTAAAAGCCCGCATCAAGGAGATGGAACTGGTGCGGCACCGGATAGTGCTGGAGTCGATTCAGGAGAAAGTGTTCCAACCCCAGATGGAGTTGTGGCTGGAACCGGTGACAGACCATGGGCATTTCCACCCCGGCGAGGAAGCCCGGATGAGACTGTTCAAGGGTTTCAACCTGCGGCCGGACGGTGCCGCCGATCTGTCCGGCAGCCAAGCCTGGGTAGTACTCAATGGCACTTCCCGGCAGTTGGACCTGCACGAGCATCAAGGGGTGACAGAACTGGAGCTGGGCCCGGACTTGGAGGGATTGGCCCAAATCTACGCTCATCAGCCGGGGGACCGGGATCTTTATGCTACGGCTATCATGGAGATAGGTCATCACCACCATCACGGTACCCAGGCGATCGGTTTACCGCTGGAGATCGTCCCGGTGGACTACAGCCATGCCCGCCTGGGGGAAAACTACGCGGTTCAGGTGTTGAAGGAGGGCCGCGCCCTGGCCGGTATCGAAGTGAAAGCCACTTTCCCGGGCACCCAGAACCGTGACTATCCCCACCACCTCAAAACCGATGAGGAAGGCAAGTGCCGCCTGTTCCTGACCGCCCGCGGCAATTACCTGTTCACGGTCAGCGACGGCCACATAACCACTACCTTCACCTTGATCAAGAGCTTCTAAATCCTAACCAGCAATCAGGCATAAGGCCATCGATACCTACATCATAATCTTGGCGGGATAAAGGGCAGGACCCAAGGGCCTGCCCTTAGCTGGTGATGATTATGATTACCGAAACCTAATGGGCGACCAAAAAAAGGGACCCTTTACGGAGGAACGCAAAGGGTCAGAGAAAAAAGTATGGGATTGGATACTAGAACAGTCCCATCAGTTTCATCCTGACCCCCTTGCGTGTCATGCCTAAATAGACATCCAGAAATGCAGAAAGCCAAACCCGTGCGAAGGTCTGGCTATAAAGGCAAAACGCGTAAAAGCCTTCCTAGCTTACTCCTTTCCACACTGGGAGGCGCAACCGTTTCCAATTACACCCTAACGGTCTCATAACCTTGGCCGGAGCTTTAGGTACCGAGACTCGGAGATCGAAGACTGAAACCTGTGACTGCTTCTAGTGATATTGATTCTACACTTAACAACTCCACCAATGCAAGAGTAATTTACAAAAATTTGCCTGAAGATTGTATTTTTTAGAATTTTGTTCCGCCAAGCAGGATTTAATTCTCCCATGTAGAATACACAAAAATCAGATGATGCAATTAGTGACCCAGCGACACCAATCAGGAGTATTAATCGGCAGCGCCGGTGATCGGGTCGAAGAGACGGGCGCTCAGCCGACCGGTTCTAACAAATAAATAATTGATTCTCCGAGCCTTTGGTCCTAAAGATTATCCATGGACTACCGGCCGTCAGGGTTCGTTTGGAAACGAGCGGGCCTTCCATTGTGAAAAGGAGATGCTCGGTTGCGCATGGTAAGGTGCAGGCAAATCAATGGTTTGCCCAGCCTTGATTATTATGTGCTTTGGCTCAGCATTTCCAGCTGGGCTTTTTTTATTGGGGCAACTGCTCCCTGGTGTGGATGGAGTAAGCGAACCCGATCACTCGAGAGAGCATGGTGCATTATCCAACTAAAAAATGGCCTGATGGTGTCCTGGGCCAATAATTGTATCCGAGCCCTAATATATGTGAAATCGTTCTCAATATCTTCAGGTGAAGAGTCTAAGCAGAGCCGGATTGGAGCAGATC
>JAQVXF010000226.1 GCA_028709355.1 Syntrophomonas sp. | reverse complement strand
GCAGGCCCTGGATTACGAGGCCATCCCCCTGGATGACCGGGACACCTTCGCCATGATCAACCGGGGCGAGACCATCGGCGTGTTCCAGTTGGAGAGCCCGGCCCAGCGAGCCTTGCAGACCCGCTTCCGAGCTTCCGAATTCGAAGATGTGGTGGCCAGCATGGCCCTGATCCGGCCCGGACCCATTAAGGGCAATATGGTCGATCCCTATGTGGCCCGGCGGTTGGGGCAGGAAGAAGTGAGATACCTGCATCCCTGGCTGGAACCTATCTTAAAAAAGACCTATGGGGTGGTGTTGTTCCAGGAACAGGTGATTGAGATCGGCCGGGTCATTGCCGGATTCAGCCCCGCGGAAGCCGACCAGTTGCGCCGGGTCATGACTCACTCCCGCTCCCAGAGGATGATGGAAGAACTGGGCCGGACCTTCGTGGAGCGTTCAGTGCAGCGCGGGATTGACCCGTCCCTAGCCGAAGAGATCTTCCAGTGTATGCTGGGCTATGCCAGCTATGGGTTCTGCGAGGCCCACGCCGCCGCTTTCGCCACCACCAGTTACAAATCAGCCTACCTGGTCCGGCATCACCCGGCCCAGTACTATACGGCCATCCTCAACCACCAGCCGATGGGTTTTTACCCGCCGCGCATAATCAGCAATGAAGCCCGGCGCCGGGGTATAACCATGCTCCCCCCCGATGTCGGGCGAAGCCAGGCTGATTTCACGGTCGAGGGCGGGTCCATCCGGGTGGGGCTCAAGCAGGTCAGGGGTCTGAGTGCTGCCTCCCTGGAGTCGATCCTGGCTTCCCGGCAACAGGTCGCTTATTCTTCCCCTTTGGACTTCGTAGTGCGCACCACCGTCCCCCAGGATAGCCTGGAAAGCTTGGTGCGTTGCGGGGCCTTGGACAGCCTGTGCAGTCACCGGCGCTTCCTGTTGAGCCAGCTTTTTGATTACCTGGAGCAGAGGCAGGTCGAGGCGAGCGGGGCGGGCCTGCTCTTCGCGGAACCGCCTGCCCCGGCCGGGTTGGATTTCAGTGATGCCCAGAAACGCAGTTGGGAATACGAACTGCTGGGGCTGTACGTGGGTGAACATCCCATGGCTGCCTGGCGTGGGGTTCTCCGGGAGAAAGGGTTCAAGTCCAGCCGCGACCTGCCCGACTGTGCGGCGGGGATGACGGTGTGGGCGGCGGGTTTGCTGCTGCATCCCCATCGCCCCCCAACCCGCAGTGGGCGGATCACGGTCTTCTTCTCCCTGGAAGATGAATTTGGTATGATCGATGCGACCATGTTCGAAGATGTGTATATGCGCTGCGGGGGTCATATATTTGGCCCCCGCAAGGATCCTTTACTGGCCTGCGGCAAGGTAAATCGGCGTGGGGAAGGGGTGAGCCTGATCGTACAGCAGGTAATGCCCTGTCCTTTTTCCTCCCGTCCGGATTAGGAGGCCCCCTCTTCCCCTTGCGCCAAAACAAACAGCCCGATTGCACATATCAAAAAATAATCATTCATCGGCCCCTGGAGGTCTTCTGACCTCGCATGACGGCGGTTAAAAATTCAGCGGGACTGGAGCCGGGCGAAGAGCAGGTAGGAATATACCATGGGGATGATGGTCATCACCAGGATGGCTGCAAAAAATATGGCTGCCGCCCAGGGGGTTTTGAAAGGAGCCATGGCCAGGCATACCAGTCCGCATACCACCCAGAGTTTGCCCCCCATGCGGTGGGTCTTCTCCCAGACCTCTTCATTGGCAAGAGTCCAGGGGGTCTTGATGCCGACGAAGTAATTGTGGCGGAACTGCCCCATGAAATTGCCTATGATGATGAAAAGTCCAGCCACCATGGCCTTGACCACTACATCCATCTCCATCCCATAACCTAAGGCACTCAAAATAGCCACCCCGTAGAGGATGGCCATGAACAGTACCATCCCCCAGCGCAGGAAGGTATAGGCACCCCGAAACCGGGTATAGTTGTCCCGCCGGGGGTCTATGATCGGCACCACCAGCATTAGCAGATAGATGCCCAGGGTCATTAGGGGGATAAAGAAGGCCCCGCCGAATCGATCCTGGTAGCCGTCCACCTCGCCGCGTATATTCCAGTGACTGGGCACCTGATCCGGCAGGTGAGGGTAAACCAGGATGGCCACCAGCCCTAACCCAGCCAGCACTGCCCAGATGGGCCATTCGCTCTTCAGATGCTCCCAGTCCAGGCGGTAGGTGGTCTCTTTTTCCTGCTCCATGCAGATCTCCTCCTTATGCGATGATTGCCCTTGATTTAGTTAGGGCTAACCCCCCAGAATCATATCCCGTCCCGGCTGGCGGTCATAGCCAATGATCACGGTGGCCTCGGGCAGACGGACTATTCCCCTTCCACAGAATCACCTGGCTCCCCGGCTACCCCCAGCAGGTCATAGAACCAGCCGATGAGCTCTTGAAAAACCGTGGTGTTCAAGGAATAGTAGATATTTTGCCCTTTCCTTACATCCTGGACCAGGTCGGCCTGTTTCAGGACATTGAGATGATGCGAGATGCTGGGTTTGGTCATGGTGAAATGCCCGGCAATATCCCCGGCCGTCATGTCCCCTTGCTGCAGAAGCTTCAGTATCCGGCGGCGACTGATATCGGACAGAGCTTTGAAAGCCAGGTTGTACATCAAGATCACCATCCCTACGGTTTATCATTAGATATTTGTCTAAATGTCTAATTAAATTATAAATGGGTGTACTCTCGAAATCAATGTCGATAAATATTTTGTCGGTACTACCCATTTAAATCAATTTCACCAGCGACTGAAGATAAGGGGCTTCACAGTCAATCATCATTTTGCGGGCTTGAGGCGTACTCAGCCTCCTGTCTAGGGCAATTTTATAGTCTAACTCAAAATAGCCGGGTTGTCCCGGCTATCCTTACCTAAGCCTAATTATTTAGGCAATTGGTGAAATATATTAACGGACCTACCAGCCCCGGCTGCTGCCGCCCCCGCCAAAGGAGCCGCCGCCCCCAGAACTGCCGCCAACGCCCCCTCCCCCAAAGCCGCCTCCTCCGAAACCACCCCCGCCTCTTCCTCCCCCCCGG
>JAQVXF010000014.1 GCA_028709355.1 Syntrophomonas sp. | reverse complement strand
TATGACGATGGCGGCCCCTGAAGCCAACTGCATCTGGTAGGAAATCCAAAGACCCAGCAAGCATAATATCACACCCAGTCCGATGGACAGCAGGATCATATTTCTAAGGTTATGAGTATACATGCGGGCGATAGCCGGGGGAACACACAACAGGGCCAGGATAAGGATTATCCCGATGACCCGGATGATGACCACTACTGTCAACCCGATCATAAAAAAGGTAAGGTAGTCGATGAACTTCATGTCCAATCCCAAAGCAGTACCGAATTCTTCGTCGAACAGATAAACCGCGATCAAGTTATAGAAGGCCGCCACGGTGATCAGGATAACCACATCCAGAGCCAGCATTAAGGCCAGGTCGGAAAGAGAGACGGTGAGGATGTCTCCGAACAGGTAGGAAGTCATGTCGGGGGGATAACCTGGGGTAAAAGAGATAAACAGGATACCCAGCGCCATCCCCAACGGCCAGAACATGCCCACCAGCACATCCGGGTTGGTATGGGAGTTGCGTTTCAGGGAGGCTATACCCAGGGATGACAGAGAAGAAAAAGCCAGGGCACCGACGATAGGCTCAATATTGAGGAAATAGCCCAAACCGATACCTCCAAAAGCAGTATGGGCGATACCGCCGCTCATCATCACCAACCGTTTCTCGATTATAATGGTCCCCATGATTCCGCAGGCGATCGAGGACAGCAGCGCTGCCATCAGGGCATGTTGTAAAAAGGAATAGTTCAGGATGGCATTCAACATGATGGACCTCCATGGCTGTGGTCTCCCAACACCCGGTGGGGCACCCCATGGGCGATCAGTTCCACCGGACATCCATAGACTTTCATGATAAGTTCGCTGGACAGGGAGGGGTCCCCATGGTAATAGAGGCTCTGGTTGATACAAGCGATGGACTTGAGATAGGCGCTCACCGCCAGGGTGTCGTGGGTGACTATGATGATGGTGATATCCCGGTTCAGTTCCCGCAGCAGTTCATAGATATGGGAGCTGGAATAGGTATCAACCCCAGCGGTCGGTTCGTCCAGCAACAGCATACGGGGTTCAACTGCCAGGGCGCGGGCGATAAGTACCCGTTTGAGCTGACCGCCGGACAACTGCCCTATCTGCCGGTCGACCAGATCAGCGATTTCCAGGCGTTGCAGGTAATGGTCGACCACCTTGTGATCTTCCTGGTCATAGCGGTGAAAGAGTCCTGCCCGTTTTACCAGGCGCCCCATCAACACCGCTTCCCCCACGGTGATGGGAAAATCACGGTCAATGTTGGCGGCCTGGGGGACGTAACCAATGCTGGAGCGAGCCTCGCCAGGACTCATCCCCAAGACTGATACGGTGCCCTTGGTAGGCCTGACCAGACCCAGGATAGCTTTCAGCAAGGAACTCTTACCGCTGCCGTTGGGCCCGATTATACCCACAAAATCACCCTGAGGAATCTGCAGGTCGATGGCTTGCAAAGCTGCTATCTTGCCATAATCAACGCTCAGGTCTTTGATTAGCACCGCATAATCCGGTTGGGCGTCTATGTTCAACAGGATCCACCCCTTTTTGCCTATTGCATGGCTTGTTTGAATGTCCGGGCCGTTTTTTCCAGGTTGCCAATATAGTCTGGATCCAATGGGGCGATCATCTCTGCCTGCCCGCCGATCTCTTCGGCCAGGGTCCGGGACTGCTTACTGTCTATCTCGGCCTGATAGAAAACTACTTTAATGTTCTGGCTCCGGGCCAGGTCGATAACCTTCTGCAAATCCAGTGCAGTCGCTTCCTTGCCTTCTTCTTCCAAAGCCACCATGGTCAAACTGTAATCATCGGCAAAGTACCCGAAGGCGGGATGATAGACGATGAAGGTCCGCTGGGATAATCCCGCCAAGGTAGCTCGAATCTCCCCGTCAAGTTGTGCCAGGCGTTCTATATAGCGATCAGCGTTGGCGGAGTAGACCTCCCCATGGCTGGGATCGAGCTGGGTCAGTTCGGCCGCGGTTATCCTGACAATTTCCTGCACCCGCTGCGGGGATAACCACATATGGGGGTCCCGTTCACCGGAAGGAAAGGTGACAGGCGGGTACTTCTGGTCGACCAATGCAGCCAGATCCACCACCCTGATTGGTGATTTGAAGTTGGCCAGTTGGGGCATAAGGTTAGCCTTCTCGGTCGGTACCCCGACGGTGAAATATATATCAGCATCGCTGAACTGCATCATCTGTTGCGGGGTGGGCGCATAGTTTTCGGGATTGCCCCCTGGGGGTATCATGGTCACCACCTCGACCAGGTCTCCGCCAACTGCCTGGACAAAAGTAGCCTGGGGAACAATGCTGACGGCTACTTTGGGCCTGTCTCCGGTTCCGACCGGGGAGTTGGCCGGCCGATTCCCGCAGCCTGCCACCGATGACGCCAGCAGGAGCAGGACCAGCAGTCCCCAGGCCCATGCTGCCGTTGCCCACCGGTTGTTTAGGTGATTGATAGTCATGGTCCACTCTCCATTCCTGCTCGTCACTGAACTCATGTCCAGTTGGTTATAAATGCAAACATTTGCATTTGTAATATAGGTAATTCCGGGAACGATGTCAAGCCGGTTTAATGGTGCATCCAAGGCGATTCACCGGCGGGGCGCGGACTGATCACGGCCGGCAGTCGGTTCCTTCAATCCCACGGCCGATATATTGTATACCTCGGCCGGTCTTTTTTGTTTCGCCTCCCCCTTATGGTAAAATATGAAATTATCAGCTATTACAGCGTCAACGGGGAGGATGTCATGAATTTTGTCAAAATGCATGGGTTGGGCAATGATTTTGTTATCACCGAGGTAGATTGTTGGTCTGGGGCTGACATTCTGCAGCCTCATGCCAACTGGATATGCGATCGTCATTTCGGAGTGGGAGCGGACGGTCTGGTGGCAGTGGGGCGAAATGGGGAGATGGATATCTTCATGCGCATCTTCAATCCTGATGGTTCCGAACCAGAAATGTGCGGCAATGCGATCCGGTGCGTAGCCCGCTATGCCTTTGAACAAAATTGGACTCCAACACCGGCCATCGCGGTTCGCACCTTGGCCGGACCGCGCTTCCCGGTAGTCAATCTGCAGGATGGCCATGTGCATAGTGTAACCGTCGATATGGGGGAACCTATATTGCGCAGGGAACTGATCCCCATGCAGGGCCGGGGCGAAGCCCTGAATGTGGGAATCGAAACGTTGGCGGGACAATTCCAGGTGACTGCGGTTTCGATGGGCAATCCCCATGCGGTGATCTTCGTGGATGACATCGAGGCGGTGCCGGTACCTGTATGGGGTCCAGCGATAGAAAACCACCCGCTCTTTCCGGCCAAGACCAATGTGGAATTCATACAGCGGATGTCTCCCCGGGATCTAATCATGAGGGTCTGGGAAAGGGGTGCCGGTGTTACTTTGGCTTGTGGAACTGGAGCCTGTGCCACCTTGGTAGCGGCGGTCCTCAACGGCCGCAGTGAGAGGTCGGCCACGGTCCATCTGCTGGGTGGGGATCTTTTCATCGAATGGAAGGCAGAGAACAACCATATTTACATGACCGGTCCCGCAACCCTGGTTTATTCGGGTTCTGTGAGTCTACCAGCATTGACGACAATATAAAGGAGGTTAACTGATGCAAGCCAGCCAAGCCATGCAGAGCCTGCCCCCTTACCTTTTTGCCCGCATCGAACAGAAAATCTCTGAATGCCGCGAGCGGGGCATCGACATCATCAACCTGGGGATCGGCGATCCCGACCTGCCCACCCCGACCCACATTATAGATCGGATGGCCCAGAGCATATACGACCGCGTCAATCACCAGTATCCCAGTTCGGTAGGTTTGCTGGAGTTCCGCCAGGCGGTCGCGGAGTGGTATGACATGCGTTTTGGGGTGGACTTGGATCCCAAGACTGAGGTGGTTTCTTTGCTGGGATCCAAGGAAGGCATTGCCCATGTCTCCTTTGCTTATCTCGATCAAGGTGACCTCAACCTGGTCCCCGATCCCGGCTATCCAGTCTATGGTATCGGCACCCTGCTGGCCGGCGGCACCCCTTTTCTCATGCCACTCAAGGAAGAGAATGGCTACCTGCCTGTCTTGGCGGACATTCCCAGCGATGTTGCCCGCCAAGCTAAGCTTATGTTCCTCAACTATCCCAACAATCCTGTCGGGGTAGTAGCTGATCCGCAATTCTACGCCCAGGCTATCGATTTCGCCCGCCACTATGATATACTCATCTGCCATGATGCTGCTTACTCGGAGATGGCCTACGAGGGTCTGCGGCCGATGAGCATCCTGCAGATGGCCGGGGCCAAAGAAGTCGCCATCGAATTCCACTCCCTCTCCAAGACCTACAACATGACTGGATGGAGGATTGGCTGGGCCGCCGGCAATCCCCAGGCGATAGAAGTGCTGGGGCGATTTAAGTCCAACGTCGATTCCGGGGTTTTTCAGGCGATCCAATGCGCCGCTATCGAGGCCTTGCGCGGTCCCCAGGAATGTGTGGCCCAGGCCAACCAGATCTACGCCCTGCGGCGCCAGGTAGCGATCGCCGGTCTGGAGCGGATGGGATGGCAGGTTACGCCACCCCAGGCCAGTTTTTACTTCTGGGCTCCGGTACCCAAGGGATACAATTCTGCGTCTTTTGCCGAGGCAGTGCTGGAAAAGGCAAATGTCATCATTACCCCCGGCAGCGGCTATGGCCAATATGGAGAAGGTTACTTTCGCATGGCCCTGACGGTAGACCAGGGAAGGCTGCAGGAAGCCTTCGACAGAATGTATACAGCATTTGGAAAGGTTGGTTTTTAAAAATGATCAGAAGCATGACCGGTTTTGGGCGCAGCGGGGTGCAGGATAGTGGTTATGAAGTCAACTGCGAGTTGAAAACAGTCAACCATCGCTATTTCGATATCCATACCCGGATGCCCCGCCGCTACTCCTTTCTGGAGGACAGAATCAAGGAAGCATTGAAGAAAGATCTCCAGCGGGGTCGCATCGAAATCAGCATCAATATTGAGAAAATGCAAGATATGGCGAGAAATATCAAAGTTGACAAAGGACTGGCTATCGCTTATCATGATTCCCTGAAGGATTTAGCAGAAAAACTAAATATTTCTTCAGAATTCAGGGCTATTGACATCTTCCGCCTGCCCGATGTCTTCAACTTGGTAGATGAGCAGGAGGACCCGGAGGTGATCTGGGCAGTCTTGAACCGAGCTCTGGATGAGGCGATGCTAAGCCTGGTTGATATGCGCAGTAAAGAGGGCGCCAATCTGGCAAGAGATATCGCAGAACGCAATGCCTATATCCTGTCGGCGATAGAGCGATTGGAGATGAGATCCCCACTAGTGGTCAAAGAATACCAGGAGCGGCTGTTGAAGAGGATAGTCGAAATGACCAACAATGTCGCCGATGAAGGCCGCGTAATCCAGGAGGCAGCGATATTCGCCGATAAGGCCAGTATCACCGAGGAGATCGTCCGTCTCAAAAGCCATACCCAGCACCTGGGCGACCTGCTGGCCGGCAATCAAGCCGTGGGGCGCAAACTGGATTTCCTGGTGCAGGAGATGTTCCGGGAGATAAACACAATTGCCTCCAAAGCCAATGACATAGAGATGAGCCAGATCGTGGTCGATGTCAAGGCGGAATTGGAGAAAATAAGAGAGCAAGTACAGAACATAGAATAGGTTCGAGGAGGTGTATCCGGTCCAACCGGGAGATCATATGGATATCAAGCTAGTCAACATAGGCTTTGGAAACATTGTTGCCGCCAATCGGATCGTCGCTATAGTCAGCCCTGAATCGGCCCCGATCAAACGGATTATTCAAGAAGCACGAGAGAAGGGAGTGCTGATCGATGCCACTTATGGACGTCGGACCAGGGCGGTCATCGTAGTGGACAGCGCTCACGTAATTTTATCGGCGGTTCAACCGGAGACGGTAGCCAACCGCTTGAGCTCCAAGGATACTGGGAGCGACGACATTTAATAGCAGGAAGCGTGATTTGACAGATGACCAGCAAAGGAATTCTATTCGTCATGTCCGGAGCTTCCGGGGTAGGGAAGGGCAGCATCCACAAGGCAGTGCTGAGTCAGGTAGAGGATATCCGATTATCGGTTTCGGCCACCACCCGCCCCCAGCGACCCGGCGAAGTTGATGGACAAGATTACTATTTTATCAGTCCCATGGATTTTGAGGAAAGAATCAAGAACAATGAGTTCTTGGAATATGCGCGGGTCTACTCGCAAATGTATGGTACCCTGAAGAGCGAAGTGGTTGAGACTTTGCACAGTGGTTACGATGTTTTACTGGAGATCGATATCCAGGGAGCCCGGCAGGTTAGAGAGAAGATGCCCCAAGGGGTCTTCATTTTCATCCAACCTCCCAGCCTGGAAGCCCTGGTGGAGAGGATCCATGGCCGCGGCTTGGATTCTCAACAGAGCATTCAGGACCGCCTGGATGCCTGCCATGCTGAGATGTCTATGGCTCGGTATTATGACTATGTGATTGTCAATGACCGGTTAGAAGAGGCTATATATAAGGTTCAAGCTATAATAACAGCCGAACGCTGCCGGGTCAAATACTATTGAGGAGTGATTTCGCTTGATCCCACCTTCTGCCAAAGATTTAATGAGGATAGGCCAGAGCAAATACGCGGTGGTAGTAGCCGCAGCTCAGAGAGCCCGCACCCTGTCGGAAACCAAGCGGAATGAAGAGAGTTACCGCTTATCAGGTATGCTCACCGAGGCCCTGGACGATATCGCCAGCGGGAAAGTGACTATCATTAACCATTCCAAGTCCAACCTGTGAGAGGATGAGGGCGATGGCAAAGACGATCGGCATCGGGATTTGCGGCGGCATAGCCGCCTATAAGATCGCCGAGCTGGTAAGTAAACTCAGGAAGAAAGAGTTTGAGGTCATCGTGATGATGACTGATGCGGCTACCCGGTTCATCCCTCCTCTGACCCTCCGGACCTTATCGGGGCGAGAGGTGATCAGCGATCTGTGGACCGAGACCCTGGAATGGAAAGTCCAACACGTCGGGATCGCCGAACAATTGGACCTGCTGGTGATAGCACCGGCCACCGCCAACTTCATAGCCAAGATGGCGCATGGGTTGGCGGATGACCTGCTTTCCACGGTGGTGCTGGCCAATACTGCTCCGGTCCTGGTGGTCCCTTCGATGAACACCAATATGTTTGAAAATCCTGTAGTGCAGAACAATATCCTGACCCTGCAGAGGCTGGGTTATCACTTTATGGATCCCGACAGCGGGCTGTTAGCCTGCGGAGTCTCGGGAAAAGGACGCCTGCCAGAGGTGGATGACATATTAACACAGATACTGGCCCTGATGGCCCCCCCACAGGACCTGGCCGGCAAAAAAATTATGGTCAATGCCGGTTCCACCTGCGAGGACATCGATCCGGTGCGTTACATCACTAATCGCAGCACCGGCAAGATGGGCTACGCCTTGGCCCGGGAAGCGATTGGACGCGGGGCTGAAGTAATTCTGGTCAGTGGTTCCACCCAGTTGCCGGTCCCCCCCGGGGTGCAGTTCATCCCGGTGCGCAGCGCCCGCGAAATGTGTGCGGCTATGTTGGCTCAGCAGCCCGGCTGCGATGTAATCATCGGAGCAGCTGCCGTAGGCGACTTCAGAGCAGCCGTTGCCGCAGAGCAGAAGATCAAAAAAGCTGATGACGGCAGCGGACGGGTCACCCTGGAATTGGTTCAGAATCCTGACATACTCAAGGAGTTGAGTAAAAGCAAGGAACCGGGCTGCATAATGGTCGGTTTTGCGGCTGAAACCGAAAATGTTTTAGAGAATGCGCTCAGTAAACTGGCCGCTAAAAAACTGGATCTAATAGTTGCCAACGACGTAACCATGGAAGGAGCGGGTTTCGCCTGCGATACTAATATATGCACCATCATTAGAAATGCCGCCGACATCAGACACCTGCCCAAGACCAGCAAGGAAAGTGTAGCCCAAGCTATTTGGGATCGGGTGGTCGAACTACTGTAACCTCAGGAAAGGAGATGGATCATTGTCCACCAAACTTTTTACATCGGAATCGGTTACCGAAGGACATCCGGACAAGATGGCTGACCAGATCTCAGATGCCATCCTGGATGCCATGTTGGCTGAAGACCCATTTGCCCGGGTAGCGGCTGAGACCCTGGTTACCACTGGCCTGGTGCTGGTTTCCGGCGAGATCACCACTAGCTGTTACGTCGACATCCCCCGGTTGGTGCGCAGCGTGGTGTGCGACATCGGCTATACCAGAGCCAAATTCGGTTTCGACTGCGAAACTTGTGCAGTTCTTACGGCCATTGATGAACAGTCCACTGACATCGCTATGGGAGTCAACCAGGCGTTGGAGGTCAAACTGGGCGATATGAGTGATGATGAGCTGGAACTGATCGGAGCGGGTGACCAGGGGATGATGTTCGGTTACGCCACCAATGAAACCGAGGACTACATGCCCATGCCTGCCTATCTGGCCAATAAGCTGGCGCAGAGATTGACCGAAGTCCGCAAATCAGGGATTCTGGATTACTTGCGGCCGGATGGAAAATCCCAAGTCACCGTCGAGTATGTGGATGGTAAGCCGATCCGAGTAGATACGGTAGTGATATCGGCCCAACATCATCCTGAAGTGGACCACGCAACCATAGAAAAAGACCTGATCGAGAAAGTGGTCAAATTCGTGATTCCAGCGGCAATGCTGGATGATTCCAGCAAATACTTCATCAATCCCACTGGGCGGTTCGTTATCGGCGGTCCCCAGGGGGATTGTGGATTGACTGGCCGCAAGATAATAGTCGATACCTACGGGGGAATGGCTCGTCATGGGGGTGGGGCATTTTCCGGCAAGGATCCCACCAAGGTCGATCGTTCTGCCGCCTATGCCGCCCGTCACGTGGCAAAAAATCTAGTAGCAGCGGGAGTGGCAGACCGGCTCGAGATCCAGCTCGCTTATGCCATCGGAGTGGCCCATCCGGTATCCATTTCCATCGAGACCTTTGGTACTGGAAACCTTCCCGACCAAGAAATTCAGCATTTGATCGAGACTCACTTTGATCTGCGGCCGGCGGCCATAATCAAAAACCTCGACCTGCGCCGGCCTATTTACCGGAAGACGGCGGCTTATGGCCATTTCGGCCGTAAAGACCCCGACTTCACCTGGGAATGGCTGGACAAAGTGGAGGCCATCAAAGCCTCGTCCAATCTCTAGGACACCGGGCTGCGATAGACCCGAGCGAAAATCTAAGGGCGGGGTTCCCGCCTTCAGACCGTCAAAAATGCAAATAGCTGTGATTATTGGTGATGCCCACCCAATCGATGTTCTCCGGGTTCATTCCCATAGCCTGGCTCTTTCGCTGCTTTGCTCGGTCTGTTTGTTTTTCCGTAATTATGTCAATTCTGGAGCCTATCCAGGACCCTGTCGGCCCATATAATTATGAAGCTAGGACTTAATTTCAGCTGCAGGCGGTGACGCAGTGAAAACGGTGGAATTGATAATCAATCTTCCTACCACTAAATTAAATACCACCTTCACCTATATGGTACCGGCGCAGTATGAGGCAGAGGTGTTGTTCGGCAAGCGCGTACTGGTCAATTTCGGCGGTCGTCGCGAAGAAGGCTTTGTTGTAGCCGAACAACAGGTTGCCGGGGGAGCAGATCTTAAACCGATCCTAAAGGTGCTGGATACCGAAACTGTATTCGATATCGCCCTGCTGGATCTGGCCCGCTGGATGGCGGAAACATATCTCTGCCCGATCGCTACTGCTCTCAGCCTGATGGTGCCCAAAATCCTGCGGATCAAAAAGGGAACGGTTTATATGGCCGCCATCGATGAGTTGGAAAACGAACAACTCCTCCAACAGGGAGTTGTTCTTAACACCCAGCTCCTGGCCCGGCTCTGGGAAGCGGGGGAAATCAGTCACCGCCAGGCTTTACAGTATGTTAGCCAGGCGGAGCTCCTGGATTTGGTCGAGTCCGGATATATTATGGCCGTTGGCACCTATCAACTGGGTCGGCGCCCCCGGCAGCCCCACACTTATTTACTGGGGGATTTCGATTTCCAAACCGATTTGGTTCATCTGCAGCGCAGAGCCCCACGCCAGGCAGCGATAATGGAATTGCTGCGGTCCAGCGATCAACTAGATGAAGACCTAAGCCGTTTGGGGATCTCACCAGCCAGCCTGCAAGCCTTGCTGAGCAAAGGTTACCTCAAAATCCAGGCCGAACCGCCCCGGCCCCAAGCGGGGGAAATGATACTTTCCGAGGATCAGCAATTGGTTGCCGCTCGGCTCCGGGAGGCCTTGCATAGCGGAAGCTCCATTGAATTCCTGCTCTTCGGGGTTACTGGCAGCGGTAAAACCGAAGTATATGTGCAAGCCGCCCGCACTGCGCTCCAGCAGGGCAAAGGCGTCTTGGTATTGGTACCGGAAATCGCCCTCACCCGCCAACTGGTGGAGGTATTTGCCGCCCGCCTCGGTGACCTGGCCGTGCTGCACAGCGGCCTGTCGGCCGGAGAGCGCTATGAGGAATGGCTCCGCATCAAGAACGGACAGGCCCGGGTGGTTCTGGGGGCCAGATCGGCTGTTTTCGCACCTTTGCCCCGCCTGGGTCTTATAATCATGGACGAGGAGCAAGAGGGCAGCTATAAACAAGAAGAGCTTCCCCGTTATCATACCCGAGAGGTGGCTCGTTACAGAGCCCAGCAGGAGTCGGCAGTACTGGTTTTGGGCAGTGCCACACCCAGTATCGAGACCTTCCATGCTGCCTATACGGGGACTGTTCAATTGCTGCCGCTCCTGGGCCGGATCGGGGGCGGGCAGATGCCGGAGGTCTATATCGAGGACCTTAAGACCGCCTTCCAAAACGATTCGCGTGGTTTAATCACACCTCGGCTGCGGGATAAGATCGATGAAAACCTGAACCGGGGCGAGCAGGTCATCCTCTTTATCAACCGACGAGGATATTCACCCATGACTGTATGCTGGGAATGTGGTAATATTGCCTCGTGTCCTTCCTGCTCGGTGGGGATGACCTACCACATAGATGTCGAGGCGAACGTCTGCCATTATTGCAATCTTCACCTGCCGGTGGAATCGCAATGCAGGGCTTGCGGAAGCACTCACCTCCAGCTAATGGGGGCCGGCACCCAGCGGGTAGAGGAACATATCCGTTCTCTTTTCCCTTTGGCGGTGGTAGCCCGGCTGGACATCGACAGCAGTCGCCGTAAGGGCATGCAGAAGTCCATCCTGGATGGGATGAAAAGTGGCCAAATCGATATATTGGTAGGAACCCAGATGGTCGCCAAAGGGTTGGATTTCCCGGCGGTCTCTCTGGTCGGCATTATCGATGCTGATGCGATGCTGAACCTGCCTGATTTCCGGGCTGGGGAAAGGTGTTTTCAACTGCTGGTACAGGCAGCCGGTCGAGCTGGCCGGAGCAAGGCCCGGGGCGAGGTGATCATCCAGACCTTCAATCCCGATCACCCCATAATCAAGATGGCGGCTGACCAGGATTATCTTAGCTTTTATCAGTACGAAGTAGATCTGCGGCGCCGCCTGGATTACCCCCCCTTCACCCGCCTGCTGCGATTGGTGTTCAGCGGGGAAGAAGAGCATGCCGTGCAAGCTGCCAGCCAGACGACGGCTCAATTTATAGAGGAGCTTATCGATGCCAGCGAAACCGAAATCATTCTGCTGGGTCCAGCTAGCTGCCCGCTCAATAAGATCAGAAACCGGTTTCGCTACCAATTGATGGTCAAATGTGCCGCCCCAGGATTACTGAGGAGCGTGGCCGCTTATATTTTAGCCAGACCCTCCCCCAAAAATGTTAGAATAGACCTAGATTTCGATCCGATTAGTTCAATGTAGGTTTAATGGAGACTTTATTTATGGGAGCACACTATTAAGGAGGGCAGAAATGTCTGTCTATAAGATTCTTACCGATCCCAATCCAGTTCTGCGGCAGAAGTCAGCCCCAGTCAAGAATATCAACGCCGGAGTGCTGAGAGTACTGGAAAATATGCGCGATACGATGTACTCTGCGGATGGGATAGGTCTGGCCGCGCCCCAGATAGGGGTGTCGAAACGAATGATCGTGGTCGATCCCGGGGAAAACTACCTGGAGATCATCAATCCCGTGATTGTCTCCCGGGAAGGGGAGCAGAACCGCAGTGAGGGATGCCTAAGTGTACCTGGCAAAGTGGGCTGGTGCAAACGGGCTCGAAAAGTAAAGGTGACCGGCCTTAACTCGCAAGGGGAAACCATCGATTTGGAGGCAGAGGGTATATTAGCCCTGGTACTGCAACATGAGATAGATCATCTGGATGGGATTCTGTTTCCCGATATTGCATTCGAAGTGAGGGTTGATGAATTATAGAAACTGGGGGAGGGGATTTTATTGAAGGTAGTATTTATGGGCACCTCCGATTTTGCCGTACCCTCGCTGGCCAGACTGATCGAACACCAATACAAAATCATCGGTGTGGTCACTCAACCCGATCGTCCCCGCGGTAGGGGCAGAAAGGTAACCTTCTCGCCGGTCAAGGAGTTGGTACTCAAACATCGGCTGGAGATTTTCCAACCGAACTCCATAAGAGACAGCGAATCCCTGGATGTACTGCGTAATTGGGAGCCTGATGTGGTGGTAGTGGTAGCCTATGGACAGATTCTGCCCGCGGAGATCCTGGATCTGCCTCGATTGGGATGCATCAATGTACATGGTTCGCTGCTGCCCCATTACCGCGGCGCCGCCCCCATCCAAAG
>JAQVXF010000225.1 GCA_028709355.1 Syntrophomonas sp. | reverse complement strand
GCGGGCCATCAGCTCACGGCGGGCCGTCTCCAGGCTGAAATCCAGCACATCATGGCCATTGCCGGCCAGCCGGTCGGCGATCTGCATCACCAGGGCGGTTTTACCGGCCGAACCGTATGCTTCCAAGATGTATAGGCCCTCGAACATTCCCCCGCCCAGCGCCAAATCCAACCCCTCGAATCCGGTAGAGATGCCATGATTTGCCGCCCCGTCAGAAACCCCGTCCTGGAAATCTCCAATGTAGTAAGCCGCGCAGGTCTTGCCATACTCCTCCCGACCGTTCGCCGCCTCTTCCGCCTCCAAGGCATTCAGCGCCCTGAGCGCATCCTGCACCGCCCGAGCGAAAACTTCCCGGTTGGAGGTCAGGGCTTCATTGGGATCATTGTAGGGATCGGAGACATTGACCTGGGAGAACGGGATTTCCAGAGCCTTCAACTCCTGGGCCAGTTTGCGAGCGGTCTCTTGACCAGTCGAATCATTGTCCAGGCTCAGTATAAGTCCCTCGGCGGGTGGATACCTCTTAATGTAATCGATGAATGGTTCAGTGTTGGAAGGACTGGCCAAAGCGGTCGCCTCCGCTCCCACCTCTAAAAGGCTCAGGGCATCCAATTCCCCCTCCACTATGAACACCGGTTTGCCGCTGTGCAGGGCCTGGGGATTGAAGAGCGGACTGGAGCCGCCCCGCTTCCTTATCCTTTCGGTGGGCTGGGCTTGGGGATCCATGTTGCGGGCGGTGTAGGTGAATCGGCTGGTGGGTATGATGCCCGCCTGCCAGGTGCGCAGTCCGGTGCCATCCTTGGTGGTAAAGTCCGGTTCGTACCCCAAGGAAAAGCGGTCGATGATCGCCTGGCTGATTCCCCGCCTGCGGAAGTAATCCGTCTCCCCCACCCGTTCATGAGCCTGTTGGATATAGTCGGTGTAGTCCTGGGCCGTTTCATCGGACTTGTTGGTGACCAGCTTGAATCCCGGCCGCTCCATCTCCATCTTCTGCAGCTTGATCCGATACAACTCGTAAGCCTTGTTGAGGATGTCAACCGGTTCGGTCAGATGATAGTCGAGGCCGATCAGGGCGAAGATGTCGAAACTGGCGTGGCAGCCGAAGCAATGGACCTTGCGCAGGGCTTGATCGTAGATCATGCTGGGATTGTCGCCCCGGTGGTCCGGATTCATGCAGGCAAAAGGCTCGCCGGTGTCGATGCCCTTCCGTTTCAGGTATGCCTCCAGTTGGTCCTTGACGAATTCGTCAGCCTGTTCCCGGTTCACAGCATACACCTCCCTCTACTAAACAACTACGCAAAAACCGGCCTCATATCGCGGCCGCAGCAGCGGCCCAGCTAATTATAAACCCACCCGTGGTTCATTAGGCTGGGCAGGGCTGGATCAAAATGGGTGGAATGAGACTTTCGGGAGTCTCGGCATGAATAGCGCCGGCTGGGAATCAGAAACGAAATGTTTAGCTGCCGGCTCGGTCGAATTCAGCGTCTAGGTCTGTTTAATAGCGGTCCCGCCAGAAATTGCGGGTTGGTTCCATTTAATCGAATGTTTCATCGAAATTTTTTGGCGAGGACTGCCCGTTGACCACGAACAGTTCACAGCCTTTCAGCGACAGCTGTTCATAGCCGCCCGGGGTGATGAGCACCATGAATTCGGTTTTGACCACCCCATGCGTTGGATGAGTCAGATGCATCTCCAGGGTTGTCACCATGTTGGCCTGCAGCTCCAGCTCGGCATTGGCCTGCAGGACCGGCATCTCATTGACCTCCAGCCCGACCCCGTGACCGATCAGGTTACTGGTCCGGTCGGCCAACTTGAGGAAATAGGGCCCTACCCCCAGCTGGTCAGCCTTGCGGCAGGCGATATCAAACAGTTGGCAGCAGCGGGCGCCGGGTTTCAGTTCCAGCAGCACTGCGTCCACAATCTGCCGGAGGGCATCGTACAAAGCCCAGAGCTCCGGCCGAGGTTCACCTACTACATAGGTACGGGACTCGTCACAATGGTAACCCCGGTAGAAGGTAGGGATGTCAGCCATAACTGTATCTCCCGCTTGCAGTCGGCGCATCGATGCTCCGGCTGCAACTGCGGGGCTGAGCCCCACTCCGGTGATGGTGTTCGAGAGGCCGGTGGTGTTATAGAGGTTTTCACCCGAAGCCAGGATACCGGGGCCCATATAGAAATCGGCCAGGCGGATGGAATAGGTTCCGGAATGTCCCGCCCGGCGGTGAGCGTGCTCGATCTCGGCGGCCAGTTCCAGCTCGGTCATCCCCGCTTTCAGCACCTCAAAGACCCGATCATGGCCAGCCTGCATGATGGCACAGGCGGTGCGGATGTGTTCGATCTCCTCCTGGTCCTTGATCATCCGCTGTTGGAGGATCTCAGGGGAGACGGGTACCAGGGTGAAGGCCGGGAACAAGCGCTGGATGCGCAGGAAGATGTCGGCAGGGATGATATCGGTTTCCAAGCCCATTCTGCCAGCTGTGATGCCCATCGCGGTCAATCTGGCCCGGGCCTTATCCAACCCCCCGGCACTGACCCGGTCGGGCGCCAGCCAGGTTTCCCCCAGGGCGAAATCAAGGGAACGGCGCACCAGCAGGTGATAATCACCCGGGGCAACCATCAGGATGGCGGGCTGGGCGGTACCGCAATAATACAATATGTCCCGGGAATGGACCAGCAGGGCGCAGTCCAGTCCCAATGCAGCCAAGCGCTGCTGGAAATGTCCGAGCCGCTGGCTCTTGTCTACCCCATTCATATCTGCACGCCCCTTTTCCTGGGCTTCTTGATCTATGGCTTGTACGGCCGGGCGGCTGCCACCTGAAGCCGTTAATATATAGTATGGGTGTTTTTCGGTTTATGTTCAATCCAATCATCCCCATGGATATAACTGCTATAATTGAAAAAGTGACTGGCAGCGATGCTGAGACCCGCCGGTCAACACATCCGAAGAGGTGAGCAGATGGATTCCAAAATCAAGCATATACAGGCTAAGATCGATGAATTGGAGCTGGCCCTTTATGAAGAATATGAGCGGCTGGCGTTTAAATACGGTTTTTCCATAGAACAGAAGCGGG
>JAQVXF010000224.1 GCA_028709355.1 Syntrophomonas sp. | reverse complement strand
AATAATTGCAGCGATCAGAGATTTTTCACCCGATTTGGTTGTCTGTGTTTCGACCAGCGGGAGGCATTTTACCGATTTCGAGCAGAGAGCAGATGTTTTAGAGTTGGAAGGCATCTACAAGCCTGATATGGCTAGTCTGACTTTGAGTTCAATCAATTTCAACAATCGGGCCAGCCTAAATGAACCAGCGATGATCATGAGCTTGGCCCAGGAAATGCTCAGACGGGGGATCAAACCTGAATTGGAGGCCTTCGATTCGGGCATGATAAATTATGCCAAGTGCCTGATCAAAAAGAATATCCTGGTTGCCCCCTTCTACTTCAGCTTGATCCTGGGGAATATAGCCTGTGCCCAGGCTGATCTGCTCCACATCGGGGTGATGATCAACGATCTTCCCGGCCAATCAATTTTTTCCTTGGGGGGCGTGGGTGACAGCCAATTAACGGTGAATTCGCTGGCAGTGGCCATGGGTTATGGTGTAAGAGTGGGATTGGAAGACAACTATTGGTTTGATGCGGGCAGGACTAAATTAGCTACCAATATCGAGCTTATCGAAAGAATCAGGGAGTTGGCTAGGGCCAACGGCAAGGCGATAATGACTTCCTCTGAATTCAGAAAGCTATTGGGTCTAAAGAGGGGATTTGGTGATTATGGGATTTAATTGTACCAGGTAGTCAAGGACATGGCCCATTACATATTATCGATTTTGCCTGCCATAGACATCCATACCATCGGCACAAGTATAGTACAATAAGTTGAAATTGACATATACCGATCCATTCCAGATAGCTTTGCAAGCTAAACTTAGGGGAATTAGGGCGTTGGGTAATCTTCATCTCTAATGGCGCTGCATTCGCTAGTGGGAAAGGAGATCCAGTGCCCACCGATAAAGGGAGGAGTCTTGATGGTAGCTAAATTGATGCGGGTGCTGTTCCTGGCTATCCCAGTCAGCATCTATTTTCGATATACCGGTAATGAGCTGGTTACTTTTTTTGCCGCCTGTCTGTCCATAATACCACTGGCGGGACTGATGGGGGAGGCTACCGAAAGCCTGGCTTGCCATACCGGCGAGCGCCTGGGGGGCCTCCTCAACGCCACCTTCGGTAATGCTACCGAGTTGTTGATAACCATTTTTGCACTGCGGGCGGGGTTATTCGAAGTGGTCAAGGCATCCATTGCCGGCAGCATACTGGGCAATATCCTGCTGGTATTAGGTCTGGCCATCATGGTGGGGGGATTCAAGAATGGCGAACAGAAGTTTGACCGGGTCCACTTCAGCAATCAAACCAGCTTGATGTTCCTCTCTATCATAGCGCTGGTCATACCAGCGGTATTCTTCAGGGCTGAGCAGCAACACCATACCCTAGAGGAATTCAGTCTGATTGTGGCAATCATCCTCTTGGCACTGTATCTGGCTGGATTAAGATTCGCCATGGGAAGGCCTACCAAGGATATCTGCGCGGTGGAGGCAGAGGCTGCTCATTGGAGTGTTCCCAAGGGTATCGCCTTACTGGCTGTAAGTACCATGCTGATAGCTCTGGAGAGCGAATTGTTGGTGGGCGGAATCGAGAGCGTAACTGAGCACCTGGGTTGGTCGCAGTTCTTTATTGGAATTATCATTATACCCATCATCGGGAATGCTGCTGAACACTTTACTGCCATCACGGTCGCATTAAAAAATCGCATGAACCTTTCTTTTGAGATTGCGGTAGGTTCCAGCACCCAGATCGCCATGTTGGTCACACCCATCCTGGTGTTGCTCAGCTTCGCCTTCGGCACCCCTATGACCATAATGTTCAATTACTATGAACTGGTGGTTCTGGCCCTGGCGGTCCTAATATCACAGTTTATCAGTATCGATGGGGAGTCCAACTGGTTTGAGGGGGCTTTGCTGGTGGCGGCTTATTTCATAATAGCGATCGCATTCTTCTTACTATAATAAATAGTGACGAGTGGTTAGCGTTCCTCATCCCAGGTTTCACATAGAGATCCAGACCCGGTGATATGAGCGTTTTGATCGGTAACGTAATCGTCTACGATATGGAAATGCTGGGCAGAACAATCATGTTTGCAGGTGAAGATGCCGTTATTAAAATCTGTCCCGGTCTCTTTGTAAAAAATGCCCTCAAGGGCCACATTGTCGCCGGGATTGAAGCATAAACGATAGGTGTCCTGCTCACGGACCAAATAAGCGCGCACACCTTTCTCGAAATAGCCTTTAATCTCATCCAAATTGCGGCTCATTGAGATCAGGTGCAGGTCAGCGAAAGGAATCTCCCGCAATAAGATATTTACGATAGAGCCCTTGGAGATTTCCTGCCAGCGGCTTTGGGCGGTTTGCCCCATGAAGACCTGGGTTATCTGTTTTTCTGTGGCCACTTGAGCTATCACCTTGGCGACGCTTCGTTTTTCTTTGACCTTGATGATATATTCGACCGCATTATATTCCCCGGCCAACTCCTGCCAACGATCCAGATAATCAGTCCTTTCCGCATCCATCTCTTCATAAGGAAGTGGGTCGATGGTCAGCACGTATAGAGGACAATCCAGGCGAGCCGCCATATCACCACCCCGACGGATCAGTCGTTCCGCGGTAGGACCATAATTAACGCAAACCAAAATTTTTTCGTTCAAAAAGGTGGAGCCGTTTTTCATAGCTGATACAACCTCCAGCACCTATAATCGCCCCATAGCACAAAGCGTCATCTGACCTCTAGGTCGATTGTAAAGAATAGTTCAGATATAATCAACATAGCGGCTTGCCTATTTGGTAAGTGGTAAAGCTGTAGAGGAGGGTGTTGCATAGTATCCTATTTACCGTGGATTCTTCTATCACCATTCTTATATGCCATCCTGGTCCCCCTGCTCGACAAATATGTTGGGCGGGTCAATACCGGCTGGTTTGCCCTGCCCTTACCCCTGGCTTGGTTCGTCTTTTTATTTGGGTATATCAGGTTACTGGCCGAGAACCCCGCATCAATCCAGTCCATTGCCTGGATTCCCTCCCTGGGGATGAATTATGCAGTCTATGCCGATGGGCTGGCTTTGCTGTTTGGGATGATCATTACCGGCATCGGGGTGCTG
>JAQVXF010000223.1 GCA_028709355.1 Syntrophomonas sp. | reverse complement strand
GGTAAGACCATGTTGGCTCAAAGTATCGCCGAAGCCCTGGACAAAAGACTGATCATCTGGAACATCAAATCCACTCCCAAAGCCCAAGAGGGCCTCTATGTCTACGATACCGTCCAGAGGTTGTATGACAGCCAGTTCAAGGACCACGACGTTGCCAATATCAAGCAGTATATCAAGATCGGCAAGCTGGGCGAGGCCTTCCAGAGCCAGGAGCAGTTGGTCCTGTTGATCGATGAGATAGACAAGGCGGACCTGGAATTCCCCAACGACCTGTTATGGGAGTTGGACCAGATGAGCTACTATATACCAGAGACCAAGGAGACTGTCAGCGCCCGCACCCGCCCCATCGTGATCATAACCAGCAATGCCGAGAAGGAACTCCCGGATGCTTTCCTGCGGCGCTGCATATTCCACTACATCGCCTTTCCCGATCCGGCCGAGATGGAGCGCATCATCGGGGTGCACCATCCCGGACTCGACCAACGGTTGCTGGAACAGGCCATGGAAACCTTCTACATGCTTAGAAACCTTAACAACATCCAGAAGAAGCCCAGTACCAGTGAACTGATCGACTGGCTGCAGGCTCTGGTGGTGGGGGGGATCAGTCCCAACAAGATCAAACAGGAAGTACCGTTCCTGGGAGTGCTGTTGAAGAAGAATGAGGACCTGGATATCCTCTTGAACGCGATCCAAGCCAAGAGCCAGGCCCGCCCCAATCCGCGCTCCAGTGTGTGGGGCCGCTAGGAGATTCGAATTGTTTACTGACTTCTATTATTATCTCAAGAATTTCGGGGTACCGGTGTCCCTCAATGAGTGGCAGGACTTGATGGAGGCCTTGGAACAAGGTATGGCGGCTTCCAGCCTGACCGGCTTCTACTACCTGTGCCGGGCCTTGCTGGTCAAGACCGAAGCTCACTATGATCGCTTCGACCTGGCCTTCGCCAGCTATTTCAAAGATCTGGAGACAGTGGAGGGATTGCCGGAAAAGATCTGGGACTGGCTCAACCGGGAGGTGCCTCCAATGGAGATCACCGAGGCCATGCGCCAGAACCATCACCAGTTGGATATCGAGGAGATGAAGCGGATGCTGGCCGAACGCCTGGCTGAGCAGACCGAACAACATCACGGTGGCAATCGATGGGTTGGTACCGGCGGGACCTCTCCCTTTGGACACTCCGGTTACCACCCAGGCGGCATCCGGGTCGGCGGTGATACCCGCAGCCTGTCGGCGGTCAAAGTGGCAGGGATGCGGCGGTTCCAGGAGTTCCGTACCGATGAGACCCTGGGTATCAGGCAGTTCCAGTTGGCCCTGCGTAAGCTGCGCCAGTTCACGACCCGCCTGGACGGGGCCCGGGAGGAACTGGACTTGGACGGGACGGTCGACAAGACTTGCCAGAATGGCGGGCGCCTGGAGTTGCAGTGGGCTCGGCCCCGGGTCAACAGCATGAAGGTGATGCTGTTGATGGATGCCGGCGGTTCCATGTGGCCCTATACCCGGATATGCAACCAGCTGTTTACCGCCGTCAATAAATCCCATCATTTCAAGGATCTGAAGATATTCTATTTCCACAATTGCATCTATGATTGGCTCTACCATGATCCCAGCTGTAGTCAAAGAGATTGTACCGACACCGAATACATCCTCCGCAGCTGTGATTCCAATTACCGGGTGATCGTGGTCGGCGATGGCAGTATGGGCTACGCTGAGCTGATGCGGCCGGGGGGGATAATAGACTGGGATTTGCATAATGACCAGGCCGGGATAGAATGGCTGCGTCGCTTGCGCCACCATTTCGAGTATTCAGTCTGGCTCAACCCCATACCGGCACAATACTGGGAGCGCACGGAAGGAGCCTATACCATCGGTGCCATCAGGAGTGTGTTTCCTATGGAGGAATTGACCGTAGAAGGGCTGGAGCGCTCTATACGTAAATTGAAGAGCCGCTCCGGGGTGGGAAAGGAGAATCAGGTTGTATATCGATAACCAGGTGCAGATAGTAGTGGATGGTGTGACCGGAGTGGGTAAATCCAGCCTGGTCCAGATTATCAGTGAAGAGATGGGCTTCCGGCCTTTCGACGAGATGTTTGACGATGAATATCGTTTACTCCATAAATTCTTCCACGACCGGGAAAAATGGGCCTTTGCCATGCAGGTCAACTTCCTTACCAACCGCTTCAAACAATACAAACATGCCATGAAGGTGGGCGAGGCGGTGATGGACCGCTCCATCTACTCAGACCGTATCTTCGCCCTGATGTACCTTAATCACAACTACCTCAGCCCAGAGGAATATGCCGTCTACAACAATTTGCTCAACACCTTCCTGGACCATGTCCGTCCCCCCAAGCTGATGGTTTACCTGCGGGTGGCTACCGATGAGGCTATTCGCCGTATCCATCGCCGCGGCCGCGCCGATGAGATCGAAGTGGAGCGGGAGTACTGGGACATGTTGAACCAGTTCTACGAGAAGAACTACCAGGACTTCAAACTGGGGCAGCTGCTGGTGTTGAATGTGGACCACCTGGACTACGTCCACAAAGCCCAAGACCGGGATTTCATGATGCAGGAGATTACCCGCGCCCTGGCAAGTGTGGAGGGCAAGGCGGCCACTGTATAATCCCGAATAAACCAGGCGGTGACTTATGACAGCTATGCTGGGGAGTGTGGCGGGGCTGATCTTCCTGCTCTATGCCTTCTATTTCTATAGGATCATCAGGGAAGAACCGCACCGCTTTGAACTGGAGCTGCTGCGGTCTCTAGCCAGCTGGATGATGGCGGTCGGGGTCCGCAGCAAGAGCTACCTGTGGTCGATGCTGGCGGTCTCGGTACTGGTGGAGATTCTCTATTTCTACCTGACCCTGGTCCTGGTGCCTAATCCCATCATCACCATGTTTACGGTCATGTTCATCCCTTTGGAGATCTTTCACCTATTGCGCCTGGGTCTGTCCTTCCAGCGCTTTTTTGCCGGTCACTACCTGCTCAGCCAGGTGTTCTCCTGGCCTTTGGAGCGGCTGAGCGCCGGCCTGTTCTTCACCCACTCCCTGCTGGTGCTGGCTACCTTGCTATTCTTCAGCTGACCACAAC
>JAQVXF010000222.1 GCA_028709355.1 Syntrophomonas sp. | reverse complement strand
TATCGCCAAAGTTATCATGGGCATCTATAAGCAGAGTGAAGGACATATCTATCTCGATGATGAGGAGATCAGTGAGCTGAGCATCAGCGATCGGGCCCAGCGAGGTATAGGTTATGCTTTTCAGCAACCGCCCCGCTTCAAGGGTTTGACCATCCAAAATGTACTGTCGATTGCCGCGCCTCAGGCGGACCCGATGAGGGTGAGGAGCAGTCTTCGTGATGTGGGCCTGTGCCCCGAGGACTACCTGGATCGCGACCTCGGAGCCGGGCTCAGCGGAGGTGAGATAAAGAGGATCGAGATGGCTCAATTGTTGCTCCGCAATCCGCTCATCAGCATTTTTGACGAACCGGAGGCGGGGGTGGACTTGTGGACCATTCAGAAACTGCTGGGCCTGATCCTGACTACCTATAAAAACAATCCTCAGAAGACGGCCATCGTCATCACCCACAACGAAAAGATAATCCCGGTGTGTGACCAGATAATCGTGGTAGATAGCGGTATGATCCAGGCCCAGGGTTCACCGGTGCAGGTATGGGATTTGATCAAGGATGATATCGAATGCAAGGTGCGCAATCAGTGCCAGGGGGAAATTAATTATGCAATTAAATAAGCTGGACATGGATTTGCTGGAAGCGGTAGCCGATCTAAAGGCAATACCCCAGGGAGCGCTCAATATCCGCCTCAACGGCACTGCTGTGATGAGACACTCTTCCCCCAACATACTGGTCGGCCCAGGTCCAGACGGAAACGGATTGGTGGTGGAGGTCAAGCCTGGCACCCAGAACGAAACCGTCCATGTTCCGGTAGTGCTGACCCAGCCTGGTTTGCAGGACAAGGTCCACAACACTTTTATCGTGGGCGAAAATGCCGAGGCCACCATCATCGCCGGGTGTGGGATACATAATGCCAGCCATGCCGAATCCCGGCATGACGGTATCCACGAGATCATAGTACGAACCGGGGCCCGCCTCAAGTACATCGAAAAGCATTATGGGCAAGGCGATGCGGTCGGCCGTCGGGTACTTAATCCCAGCGCCGTGATTACTATCGAAGAGGGTGCCAGCGCTGAGATGGAGATGGTCCAGATCAAAGGTGTGGACGACACGGTGCGTACTACCACCGCCCATGTGCGGGCCCGCGGCAGCCTCAAGATCATCGAGAGGCTGCTGACCCAGGGAGAACAACAAGCTGAGTCCGACATTACTATCTACTTGGAGGGTCCCGGGGCATCGGCACAGGTAGTGTCCCGGGCCGTAGCCCAGGGTTCTTCTTATCAGCTATTCAAAGCGGTCTTGGTCGGACAGGCTGCTTGTATGGGTCATGTCGAGTGTGACGCCATCCTGATGGATAAGGCCCGCATCCGCTCGGTCCCGGAAATCCAGGCCGAGGATGCGGAAGCGGTCCTGACCCATGAAGCCGCCATCGGCAAGATAGCTGGGGAACAACTCATTAAATTGATGTCGTTGGGGTTGAATGAATCGGAAGCGGTCGATACCATATTGGAGGGTTTCTTAAGATGAACTTAAATCTGTTTAAGACCTACGTGCGGGTGGTGGAATCCCAGAACCTGTCCAAGACTGCCGAGGATTTCGGCATATCCCAACCAGCGGTCACCAAACAGATACAGAGCCTCGAGGACATATTTGGGGTGCTGTTGCTGGAGAGGTCGGGCCGCAAGTTGAAGCCCACCGAGGCCGGGGAGATACTATACAACTATGCCAAAGATGTGATCAAAGCCGTGGAGAAGACGGAAAGAGCCATGGAGGAACTGTCGGACAGCCGCCGGGGCAGTTTGTACCTGGGCGCCAGCACCATCCCCGGGCAATACATCCTGCCTTATCTAATCAAGTTGTATAAGGACAAATTCACCACCGTCAGCATAAGCATGGATATCGCCGACACGGAAAAGATATTCAGCCGGATCGGAGAAAGGGACCTGGATATCGGTATTGTTGGGGGCTGGATAAATAACCGCAAGGTGGATGGCTTCCCATGGTTGGAGGACGAATTGGTGGTGGTGGTACCGCAAAATCATAAACTGGCTGTCTACCAGGAGGTAAAACTGAAAAACTTGGTCACTGAGAGGTGGATATTCCGTGAAAAGGGTTCGGGTACCCGCAAGGCCATCGAGAGCCTGCTGGCCGACAACGATATCCGTAAAGAGGACCTCAACATCTATATGGAAGCTGGCTCCACGGAAGCAGTTCTGGCCATGGTGGAATCAGGGGTAGGGATCTCGATCGTATCCCGATGGGCTATCAAAAACATCGAAGTCCGCAACATAAAAGCCATAACGTTGGATGAGGTGGATGCCAAGCGTCTATTCTATGTAATCTATCCCCGCCAGAAGGTGCGTCGCCGGTCAGTGAACAACTTTCTGGATTACCTGAAGACCTTAAAGGAATCCACCGAAGCGATAATTGCCAAACAATAGGGCTGATATGCGATTTCCCCCTTTTACTTAGGTTCGATTAATAATATTTGCCAGAAGGATCGGGACCGGACCCCGACCCAATGACTTAAGGCATAGTTGATCAAGTATTTATTTTTCGGTCTGGTCTGTATATAATATTGCTGTTGTGTCTATAAATAACTGGAGGTGTAACCTTTGTTGCCATTACCGAAAAAATTTTTCGTCACCGCTGCCGCATCGGAAGGTAAGACATCACTCACCGCATTCGATGGGGCTCTCTTGAAAGCCCGGGTGGGCAACACCAACCTGTTGAAGGTCAGCAGTATCCTACCCCCTCATTGTACCTTCGATCCAGATCTGGTCATCCCCGCCGGCTCGCTTTTGCCCATAGCCTACGGCTATATAACCAGCTCAGAGCCGGGGGACATCATCTCTGCCGCGGTAGCAGTCGGCATCAAGCATAATTCCTTCGGAGTGATCATGGAGTTTTCCGGCAAATGCAGCAAAAAAGAAGCCGAACAAAGGGTGACCAGTATGGTGGAGGAGGCCTTCGAGATGCGGGGGCTGGAATTGCAGGAGGTGAAGGTGGCAGCTGTAGAGCATGTGGTGGAGCACATTGGATGCGCTTTTGCGGCGGTTCCACTATGGTACTAAACATCTTCAAGGCCCAGCTATTCT
>JAQVXF010000221.1 GCA_028709355.1 Syntrophomonas sp. | reverse complement strand
GGGTGACAACATCCAGATGGCCATCAGCCTGATCACCCCGATAGCCGTAGAAGAAGGACTCAGATTCGCCATCCGTGAAGGTGGCCGCACAGTAGGTTCCGGGGTCGTCACCAGCATCGATTCCTAAGCCTTCAGTGGCCGACTATGTCCAATGCGGCAGCGTTGACATATAATAAGGCGATGTGATAGAGTGTAGTAGTATTTTTGCGCACAGGATGGAGGTAAAGTGGTGAGGGTTGGAATTACTTTGGCATGTACAGAGTGCAAGCAGCGCAATTACAGAACCACCAAGGATAAAAAGAAAACTACTGAAAAAATGGAGGTAAGGAAGCACTGCAAGTTCTGCAATGCTCATACCATTCACAAAGAGACCAAGTAAAGCAGGAGAGTGAACCAAATGGCCAAAGACAGCGTTTCTCCTAGCAACACCGAGAATGTCAAAAGCTGGTTCGAAAGTGCTCGGACCTATTTCAATGGAGTCTACCATGAACTGAAAAAGGTCCACTGGCCCAGTCGAGTGCAGTTAATGGCCTATACCGGGGTAGTACTATTGTCGGTTGCTATCATCGCCCTGATACTATGGGTATTTGACAGCGGGCTTTCCTTCGTACTGAATTGGCTGACCGGGATTGTTGCCTAAAGAGGAGATGGTTTAGATTTCCACCGAAAAAGAAATAAGACAAGCTGAAGATTCCGAATTAGCCACCCCTGACATTGAAACAGAAGGTGCTAGACCGGAGAGGAAAGGCGATTGGTATGTGGTCCATACCTATTCCGGTTATGAGAACAAGATAAAAGTCGACCTTACCAAACGGGTCGAATCCATGAACATGCAAGATAAGATATTCGAGGTCATCATACCCGAGGAACAGGAAGTCGAGTATAAGGGCGGCAAGAAGAAAGTGACCACCCGGCGGGTATTTCCTGGATATGTAATCGTCAACATGATAATGGATGAGGATTCCTGGTATGTGGTTCACCATACTCCGGGGGTCACAGGATTCGTAGGCAGCGGGACCAAGCCTATCCCGTTGATGGATGAAGAGATCAACAAGATTTTGGCCCAGATGGGTTTAATGGGCAAAAAGCCCCGCGTGATCAATCTGGAAGTTGGCGAGAATATTCGAGTCAACAGCGGGCCCTTTGAGAATTTCGAAGGGGTCGTCAAGGAAGTGCTCCAGGACCGCGGCAAGGTTAGGGTCAATATTTCCATGTTCGGCCGAGAGACTCCTGTAGAGCTGGACTATGAGCAAATAAATAAAATATGAGGAGGTGTAAAAGTGGCCAAAAAGGTTAAGGGTAAGGTCAAGCTGCAGATAGCTGCCGGTAAAGCTACTCCGGCGCCACCAGTAGGTCCTGCCCTGGGACAGCATGGGGTTAACATAATGGGCTTTTGTAAGGAATACAATGCCAAAACTGCCAATCAAACCGGATACATCGTCCCAGTAGAGATAACCATATATGAAGACCGGTCGTTTACTTTTGAGCTCAAGTCGCCGCCGGCGTCTGATCTGCTGAAGAAAGCAGCTAATATCGAGAAGGGCTCAGGTGACCCCAACAAGAAACAAGTTGGAAAAATCTCTCGGACCAAACTGGTAGAGATAGCGGAAGCCAAGAAAGCCGACCTGAATGCAGCTGACATCGATGCCGCAGTCAAGATGATCGAGGGTACTGCCCGCAGCATGGGCATCCTAATAGTAGACTGAGCCAAACCCAAACAGACCAATCGATAAGAGTGGGAGGATCACAATCCGTTTGACCACAAGGAGGATAATGCAATGAGAAGAGGAAAAGCCTATAAGGAAGCAATCGCAAAGATTGACCGCAATAAGCTTCACGAGCCAGTGGAGGCTATCCAATTGGTCAAGGAAATAGCGAGTGCTAAATTCGACGAGACGATTGAAGCTCATGTCAAGCTGGGGGTCGATCCCCGTCATGCTGATCAGCAGGTCAGAGGTACGGTCAGCCTGCCCCATGGAACTGGCAGGACTCTTAAGGTCCTGGTGTTTGCCAAGGGCGAAAAACTTAAAGAAGCCGAACAGGCCGGCGGTGATTATGTAGGTGGGGAAGACTTGGCCGAGAGGATCCAGGGAGGCTGGTTCGATTTCGACGTAGCTGTAGCTACTCCGGATATGATGTCGGTAGTGGGCAAGTTGGGCAAGATTTTGGGGCCCAGAGGACTGATGCCTAATCCCAAAGCTGGCACCGTGACGTTTGATATCGAGCGTACCATCAAAGAGCTCAAGGCTGGCCGCATCGAATTCCGGGTCGACAAAACATCCATAGTCCACGTCCCGATCGGCAGAGTCTCTTTCGAACCAGAACAGCTTCAGGATAACCTGAATGCTTTCGCGGAGGCGCTTATAAAAGCCAAGCCGGCAGCGGCTAAAGGACAATATATGCGCTCTGTAAATATCTGTTCCACGATGGGGCCTGGCATCAAGATCAATCCCCTGATATTGATCGCGGCCAACAAATAGCCGAGTTCTTTCTAAAAAAGAATACCAAAACTGTAGACAGCCGGTGGCGAAAGCCTTAATAGTATCATTGCCCGCTGAGGTTTATAAGGATAGAGACTGACACCCATGGGGTGCATCAGTCGGAGACCTCTGCGTGGCTTAATGCAGAGGTCTTTTTAGGGACTGAGGACTAGAGATCACTAGGCTGGTGCAATTGACTACATCCAACTCTGGAGGTAATCCGATCTTATTTCCGCTGATCAGAAAAAAACACCAAGGGGGTGAGAAATGAATGGCAAAGATTGAAGAGAAGAAACAGGTGGTTGAAGATATCAAGCAAAAATTGGAAGCGGCGACACTGGTGATCTGCACTGATTACCGCGGTGTCAATGTTGAGCAAGTCACCCAGTTGAGAAATAGCTTGCGGCTGCCGGGCGTCGAATACCGGGTACTTAAGAACACCATGTTCCGGTTTGCTCTCCAGCAGTGCGGCTATGAAGACATCGCTGCCCAGGTCACCGGTCCCAACGCAGTAATATTCAGCAACAGCGATCCGGTTGGACCGGCTAAAGTCATAACCGAATTTGCTCGTACCAACAAGCAGTTAGAAGTAAAGATGGGTATATTGGAAGGCCAAA
>JAQVXF010000220.1 GCA_028709355.1 Syntrophomonas sp. | reverse complement strand
GTAAGAGAGTTCAAGCGTCGAATACGCAGCGTCAAGAGTACGCAGCAGATTACCAAGGCTATGAAGATGGTGTCGGCAGCAAAATTGCGCCGTGCCCAGGAAGCCGCCGAAGCCTCCCGTCCTTATACCGAAACACTGCAAGGAACTTTGGCTAGATTGGTAGGGGTTTCCAGCGAGATAGAACATCCCCTGCTGGTCAAGCGGGCGGAGGTTACCAAAGTTGGTTATATAGTAGTAACGGCGGACCGCGGATTGTGCGGTGGTTATAATACCAACATCATTCGCGCCGCGACCGATGCACTGGCAGCCGATGAACGGAAGCCGGAAAAGGGCATGATCGCAGTCGGAAAAAGGGCCCGGGATTTCTTCCGTAAACGCGGTGGTTTAGAGGCAGAATTCATTAACTTAGGGGATAAGGTAAGCTTTGCAGATGCCCGGGAAATATCCCAGTATATAATGAATGCCTATGAGAACGAAGAATTTGATGAGATTTATCTAGTGTATGCTCGTTTTATCAATGCCCTCAGGCAGGTGCCCACGGTAGTTAAGATACTGCCGATTGAGCCGCCCGAGGCGACCTCGGCCAGCGAGATCAAAGTGGAATATATCTATGAACCGAGTGCCGAGGAGATTCTGTTGAACCTGTTGCCCAGGTATGTAGGCAGCCAGATATATCATGCTATGCTTGAAGGCAAAGCCAGTGAGCATGGTGCCAGAATGACCGCTATGGGTAACGCCAGCGAAAACGCCGGTGAAATTATCGACAATATGACGCTTAAGATGAACAAGGTCAGACAGGCGGCAATAACGGATGAAATTCTGGATATTGTTGGTGGCGCCGAAGCTCTCAATAAAGGAGGAAAGTAGAGAATGGCGAATGTAACAATAGGAGAGGTAACTCAGGTTATTGGCGCGGTTGTCGATATACGCTTCAAGCCGGGCGAGTTGCCGGATCTGATGAACGCTATAACCATTAAGACAGAAGACCAAACGATCAAGACCGAACGCGAGTTGGATGTTACCCTGGAAGCCTTCCAGCATTTGGGTAATGACCTTGTTAGATGTGTTGCGCTGAGTCCTACTGATGGTATAAGCCGCGGGATGGTCGCCACCAACACCGCTGCAGCTATCAAGGTTCCAGTAGGTGACGGATGTTTGGGTCGTATCCTTAACGTGTTGGGACAGCCAGTTGATGAAGCAGGGCCAGTTGAAGCGGCCGACTACTGGGAAATCCACCGCGATCCCCCTCTGTTGGTGGATCAGTTACCCGCAACCCAGTTGCTGGAGACCGGCATCAAGGTGGCCGACCTGATCTGCCCCTATGCCAAGGGTGGTAAGATAGGCCTGTTCGGCGGAGCCGGCGTTGGTAAGACGGTTATCATCCAGGAACTGATCAGAAACATCGCTTATGAGCATGGTGGATATTCCGTTTTCACCGGTGTTGGTGAGCGGACCCGTGAAGGCAATGACCTCTGGGGCGAGATGACTGAATCGGGCGTTATTGACAAAGTCGCCTTGATCTTCGGCCAGATGAATGAACCTCCCGGAGCCCGGTTGCGGGTAGGATTGACGGGGTTGACCGTAGCCGAATACTTCCGCGATGTCAGCGGACAGGACGTTTTGATATTTATCGACAATATATTCCGGTTCGCCCAGGCAGGTAACGAAGTGTCAGCGCTCCTCGGACGTATGCCGTCCGCCGTTGGTTACCAACCAACACTGGCTACTGACATGGGCTTGCTGCAGGAGAGAATCACCAGTACCCGCAAAGGATCGATCACTTCCGCGCAGGCCGTTTACGTCCCCGCGGATGACTTGACCGACCCGGCGCCGGCGACTACCTTTGCTCACTTGGACGCGACCACCGTTCTGTCCCGGGCCATCTCCGAGTTGGGCATCTATCCGGCGGTGGATCCGCTGGATTCAACCTCCCGTATCCTCGATCCCCAGGTACTGGGTGAAAAGCACTATTTCACCGCCCGTGGTGTGCAGCAGATACTGCAAAGATACAAGGAACTACAGGACATCATTGCCATCCTCGGTATGGATGAATTATCCGACGAAGATAAGATTACCGTCGCCAGGGCCAGGAAGATCCAGAGATTCCTCTCCCAGCCTTTCCACGTTGCTGAGCAGTTTACCGGCAGCCCGGGCATATATGTAAGGGTCGGCGACACCGTTGAATCATTCGCTCAGGTTCTCCAGGGCAGACATGATAATCTGTCTGAAGATTCATTCTACATGGTAGGAGATATTGAAACGGCAGTTGCTAAAGCCAGACGATTGGGGGCGTAGCCCATGGCCGGAACCTTCACGCTTGAAGTAGTAACTCCAGAGGAACTTCTTTTTAAAGATGAGGTGCAGTTCTTAGTGGTACCGGAGACTTATGGTGAGCTTGGTGTCTTGAGGAACCATGCGCCCATGATTGCAGCATTGGATGTCGGGGTACTGCGCTATACCGACGTAGATGGCAGAATCAAGAGGATGGCCATCAGTGGCGGATTCATGGAAGTCATGAACAATGAAGCCCGGGTTTTGGCAGAAACAGCTGAGCCGGGAGACGACATTGATGTGCTGAGAGCGAAAGCGGCCAAAGAGAGGGCGGAGGCCCGCTTGGCAGCAAAAGCAGAAGATACCAACCTGGCTAGAGCAGAGGCCGCTCTGCAACGAGCCATAGCCCGCATTCAGGCAGCTGAAATGAAGTAGTCGCCCGATTGAAACATTGGCCGGAAGGTTTTTGCCTTCCGGCTTTTTCTTTTCTGCGCAGACTTTGTTTGCGTTCGCGTCAGCAGGAAGGGGTGGCAGATTGGTAGCGGAGATATAACTATGAGATTAGTTTGTAACAATAATGTCACACAGTTACAATAAGGAAACAGATGTGATACAATTAGGTTACACAGGAGGATAAGGATAGAACTTATAATCTTCTAGACGATATATCCGCAGGAGTCATTATTAGGGGCCTGGCGACAGAAAAGCCGGAAGCATTTAAGAGTTGGCACATAAATTGCTAGTATATAATGATACAAAAGGGTAGAACAATAGATCCTAATGATGAGATTGAATGACCAGGTAACATGAATAGCACAAACAAACAG
>JAQVXF010000219.1 GCA_028709355.1 Syntrophomonas sp. | reverse complement strand
ATCTCGTAAATCCTCTCTTTCATAAAGTTGTTGGGGGCACGATCCTGGGCCAGTTCCTGGCGCAAGCGGGCTTCGGTGCGGCTGACCAGGGCTTCATCCGCTTGAATCCGATCCAGGGCCGATTTAAAGCGTTCCTGCACGTCCATTTTCCTCCAATCTCTGTCGCATCTGTTCCCGGGCCCTATGTAACTGCGAGTAGATGGTGTTCTCACTGCGCTGCAGCAACTCGGCCATCTGGGGTACGGTGTAATCCTGGTAATAGTAGAGGTAGATCACATCTTTGTACTTCTGGGGGAGGCAGAGAACTTCCCGCAGGATGTCTCTCTCCTCCGGTTCGTGTCCGGGCAGTTCCACGTTCTCCACCAGGTCGATCCGCTTCCACCAGAATCCCTTCAGCATATCCTTGCACTGGTTGATGGTGACCCGGAGCAGCCAGGCCTTCTCGTGTTCCGGACTGGTGAAGGATTCCTCCCTCTGGAGCAGCTTCAGGAACACTTCCTGGAAGACATCATCTACTGCCGGCCGGTGGCCCAGGTAGATGAAGCAGATTCGATATACCATATCCGAATACTTCTGCAGCGCCGCGGCTATCAGATCGTCGTGGCCAGGCTGTAAAACCGTCATAGTAATCTCCTCTAATAAAGAAACGAACCAGTGATCCATATCCTTGCATGACAAAAATAATAGTTACTAGTAAATACGAAAAGTGGATCGGAAAACAAAGAATCGGACCGCAATGGCCACCGTCACCGCCCGCCGCCTGCCACCGGGAAAAACAAAAACCCCTCCGGTGGGGAGGGGTGGCCGGGCCGACATCATTCTTTGCAGTCAGGCGGAGGCTAACATATTTCTCTGCATATGGAGAATTCCGGGTCCTGGATCAACATCTCTCCGGCCTTGGCGTTGGCTGAGGTGGAGTGACGCGCAGTCATGTGCTCATGTACGGCTTCCACTGTTTTCCACCTGCCGATGGTGTACCAGACGTCCTGGTGCTGGACGTCCTGGAACAGCAGATAGGAAACACAGCCCTCCTCTTTCCGGGTCTCTTGCGCCATGGTTGTGAAGGTATCTTTATATTCGGATACCCTATCCGGTTTCACCCATACTTTGGTAATCAAGACGATCATTGCAACCTTCCTTTCCATAAATGCCTTTACATCAATTATTTTATAATTGGCGCCGGCTTAAATCAAGGCTCAATCCGGCCATTATCAGGAGAGTATCGTGCAGACATAGACTAACCATAAAGAGCCGTCGCCCAAGCATACAAAAAACCCTGAAAACGGCAGAAGGAACCCGGATTTACCATGAAATGTTCTTCCCCCGTTCATCATGGCACCCCACCCCGCCGCGGGGCACGATTCCGCACTGATGACAAGAGTGCGCCCCCGGTCAGGCGATTGCTGGCCGAAGGCGGATAATCGATGCCAATCTTTTATTCTGCTTCTATTGTCCAGCCATAATTACAGCGCGGGGCAAGGAATAACTGCTGGTCTTTATCTGAACTTGGCAGTCAGGGCGGGCAGGACCGTCTTGAGGTCGCCGACGATGCCGTAGTCGCATTGCTTGAAGATCATGGCGTTCTTGTCGCTGTTGATGGCTACGATGGTGCGGGCTGGGCTCACTCCCACCATGTGCTGGACCTGCCCGGAGATACCGATGCCGACATACAGGTCGGGTTTCAGCATCAAGCCCGATACCCCAATGTAACGAGCCTTGTCCATCCATTTCTCTTCCTCGGCGATGGGCCGGGTGCAGCCCACCTCAGCGCCGATAGCGGCGGCCAGCTGTTCAGCCAATTGCAGTTCTTCCGGGGCGGAGAAGCCGCGGCCCACCGCCACGATCCGCTTGGCGGCCCGCAGGTTGACGCTCTCCCCGGCTTTGGTCCTGCGTTCCAGGCACTTGACCGGACGGGCCGGGGCGGTAAAGGGCACCTCCACCAGGTTGGCGGCTTTGCCGGTGTCGGTGGCTTCGAAGACCCCAGGGCTCAAAGTTACCACCGCGGTGGCGGCGGTGCAGCGTTCGGTGCTGAAGGCGGCTCCCCCATAGACCATGCGTTTGGTTACTACTCCGCCGTCCACGTAAATCTCCGCGGCATCGGCCAGCACGCTGGTGCCCAGTGCGGCGGCGATCATGCCCGCCAGCAGGCGCCCTCTGCGGCTGGCTTCCACCAGCACCAGGCTGGGCTGCTCGCTCTTGACCAGGTTGATGATGGTGGGGGCGTAATGCTCCAGGATCCTCTCCGGGCTCAGCTCACCCAGATAGTAGAGGGTATCGGCTCCGTTGGCCTGGCTCTTGTCCCCGGCCCAGATCAGAGCCGTGGTTTCACCCAGCTGGGCGGCGGCGCTGACCAGTTCTTTAAGGGCATCAGTATGTTCGGCTATTGCCAATACTTTGGCTAATTTACTCATTCTTTCCACCCCCTGAATTAAAGTACTTTGCGAAGGTTTTCGTACAGTGCGGTGATGTTCTCCTCACTGTCGCCTTCGAGTACGATCTGTTTACGCTCAGCCTGGGGCGGGGCCAGGGTGCTGATGACCTCGATATTGCTGCTCCGGGCCAGATCCACCTCGCTGGCTCCCCACAGGTTGACTGGTTTCTTGCCGGCGGCCAGGATCTCTTTCAATCCGGGAATACGGGCTTTATTGATATCGGCAGTCACCGCCAGGACGGCCGGCAGGGGTACTTCCAGCACTTCGATCTCGTTCTCCAGGGTCCTCTCTACCTCCAGAAGGTCGCCTTTGGGGGTGATGCGGCTGACCGCATTGAGGTTGGCGAATCCCAACAACTGGCCCAGGAGGGGTCCTACCTGCTGGGAGTAAATGTCGCCGGAGCCTTCCCCGCACAGGACCAGGTCCACCCCGCCGATCTTAGTGATGGCGGTGGCCAGGTTTTGAGCGGTGGCCAGGGCATCGATGTTGTCCAGGGAGTCGTCGGCTACCGCGAAAAGGGCCCCGGCCCCCCGGGACAGCATGGCCTTCTGCAGTTTGGTATTCTTCAGGCCTTTGGTGGTGCCAACGGTGACGATTATGGGTTCCTCGCCGCCAGTGGCTTCCTGGAGCTGTACCGCGGCCTCCACCGCATTGAGGTCATACTGCCCTACTTTCAGCTCG
>JAQVXF010000218.1 GCA_028709355.1 Syntrophomonas sp. | reverse complement strand
TTCGAACCTGGTACCGGCAAGTTCAGCGAAGGGGAGATCCCCGCCGAGATGATGGATGACGTGGAAACCTACAAGATGGAACTCATCGAAGCAGCCGCCGAAGCCAACGATGAACTGCTGACCCGCTACCTGGAAGGTGAGGAGCTCAGCGACACCGAGATTCTACAGGGAGTGAAAGAAGCGGCCGCTTCGGGATCGGCAGTTTTCGTGTTCTGCGGTTCCACCCTTAAGAACATGGGTATCCAGCCGCTGATGGATTTCATCGTCGAATGTTCGCCCACCCCGGATCGCAATCGCCTGGTGGAAGGCAAGGACATCCAGAACCTGCCCTTCTCGGCCCAGGTATTCAAGACCATAGCCGATCCCTATATCGGTCGTCTTAATATGTTCAGGATCTTTACCGGCAAGTTGAAGGCTGACAGTGTAGTATACAATGCCAACAAAGAGAAGGATGAGAAGATCACCCAATTGTTGGTCATGACCGGCAAAGAGCAGTCATCGGTGGCGGAGATGTATGCCGGTGATATCGGTTCGGTAGCCAAACTGGCGGTGACCAGCACTTCCGATACCCTGACCGCCAAGGCCAATCCGACCATCTTGCCCCCCATCCAATTCCCCCAACCCACCCTGAGCACGGCCATCGAGCCCAAGAGCAAAGGTGATGAGGATAAGCTCAGTGGTGCCCTGCAGCGTATATGTGAAGAGGATCCCACCATCGAGGTGGAGAAGAACGCGGAGACCAAGCAGACCATCATGAGAACTATGGGCGATACCCATATGGATATAATCACTGACAAGCTGCATCGCAAGTTTGGCGTCGAGGTGACCACTAAGGATATGCGCATCCCCTACCGGGAGACCATCCGGTCTATGGTGGAGGTGGAAGGCAAGCACAAGAAACAGAGCGGCGGGCACGGCCAGTACGGGCATGTCTGGATAAGATTCGAGCCCAACGACCAAGAGGAATTTAAATTCGAGGAAAATGTATTCGGAGGATCGGTGCCCCGCAATTTCTTCCCGGCCGTAGAAAAAGGATTGCAGGAAGCCTTGGACGAAGGCGTTTTGGCAGGCTACCCGGTTACCCGACTCAAAGCCACCCTATACGATGGTTCCTATCACAGCGTGGACTCATCCGAGATGGCCTTCAAGACCGCCGCCAAGTTGGCTTTCAAGAAAGGCATGGAAGCTGCCAAACCGATACTGCTGGAACCCATCGTCAACGTCGAGGTGGAGATACCGGATGCCTATATGGGAGACATCATCGGCGACCTCAACAGCAAGCGGGGCCGGGTGATGGGGATGGAGCCGGCTGGTAAGAAGCAGATCGTCAAGGCCCAAGTGCCCCTGGCCGAGATGAGTCGCTACACCATCGACCTGAAATCCATAACCCAGGGCCGGGGCAAGTTCCGGATGGAGATGGACCATTACGAAGAGGTGCCCGCCCTGGATGCCGACAAGGTCATAGCCAAGGCTAGACAGGACAAGGAAGACAAAGAGAAATAGAGATGACCGGGAGAAGAGAGCTTTGGCTCTCTTCTCTCCTTCTCGTCCACATAGACCCAACCAGGGGGAAGGACCGCTCTCCAAGCGTGACCATGTATGCACGGTAGTGAGGTTCTTCTCCTCGTTTCTGAAGGGAGTAACGCGGTTGGCGGAGAACTGCCAGCCGCAATTCAGTCTCATCCCCCTAATCCAGTGCCTGCCTGCACGAATCCTTCACCCTTTCTTCATGATTTTTACTTGTTAGGGTGATACAGTGCTATCAAGCTTAAGGGTCCTGTCCTCGTCGCAACCCCCAGGATCAGGACCGAGGAACGCAGGGCTGATTAATGCCGAGATGGAAATGTGACTCGGATGATATACAATTATAGAGAAATGAGATGGAACACTGAATCCGCTAGCCATATCAAACACCAGGCTGGTGTTATAAGTATAGGATGGGAGTGATCAGGTGATGGCCCGCAAAATTTTGGTGGCCGATGACGAAGAGAGGATGCGGAGATTGGTTGGTGATTTTCTCCGCAAATACGGTTTCCATACCTTTGAAGCGGCCGACGGCCGGCAAGCCCTGCAGATATTTGCCGAGCAAGAGATCGACCTGCTCATCCTCGATGTTATGATGCCTGAATATGATGGTTGGGCAGTGTGCCGGGAGATACGAAAGACCTCCGCTGTGCCGATAATTATGCTTACTGCCCGGGGGGAAGAAGCGGACGAGCTATTCGGTTTCGACCTGGGGGTCGATGAGTATATCTCCAAACCATTCAGCCTGCGGATCCTGATGGCCCGGGTACAGGCGTTGCTGAAACGAACCGAGGGTCATGCTTTTAATCCCCCCAAGTCGCTGGGCGCCCTCAAGATCGATGAAGCTGGTCACTATGTTTATGTGGATGACCAGACGGTCGATTTGACCCCCAAAGAATTTGAATTGCTGGTCTACCTGGCCGACCATGCCGGCCGGGCTTTGACCCGGGAACAGATTTTAAACGCAGTCTGGGATTATGACTATTATGGCGATGTCCGCACCGTGGATGCCCATATCAAAAACCTGCGCCTGAAGCTGGGCGGCCGGGGAGAGTATGTCCAGACTGTGCGCGGGGTGGGCTACAGATTCGAGGTCAGCTCATGAAAATGTCCATCCGCACCCGACTCTTTGCTGCGGTGAGCCTGCTGGTGGTCTTTTTTGTAACCTTCTCCTGGCTGATGAATTCTACCTACCTGGAGAAATACTACATAAAACAAAATATAAAACAACTTACCGCCATCGCTGCCAGCATAGATGGTGATTACCGGGGCGACGTGGAAACCCTGGACACGGTTATCGATCGGGTGGAGCGGGCGGCCCGACTCAATGTATTGGTTTTCGAACCCAACCTGGCGCTCAAATACTACTCCCTGGGGGCAGAAGGCTGGAATGCCGCGGTCAATCGCAGGATGGGACGGCGCCCGGAATCAATGCTGCCTCTGGTCACCAGTTACCTGCCCTCACTGCGATCGGGCAGCCAGGTCATCGCAGTCAGCCCGGACCAGGACCAGCAGGAGGGATCGATCAATGTTATGGCAATGCTTAACAACGGGGATTACCTGCTGCTCAGTACCCCGCTGTTATCTGTCCAGGAGAGCGCTG
>JAQVXF010000013.1 GCA_028709355.1 Syntrophomonas sp. | reverse complement strand
GCTACCAGACCGATGCTCACAAACAGGCCTTCAACCTCAAGGCGCTCCTCTGTCTTGGTGACTACATCTTCTAGAATTACGGTTCGCATCAAGCTGTCACCTTCGACCCGTTTCACGATACGATTCGTTTTGCATTCAATACGGCTATGGTTCCGAATTTTATCAACCGAGTGGGGACTGGCCCGGAACTCATCACGGCGGTGGATAATATAGACTTTATCTGCTATATCCGCCAGATAGAGAGCCTCCTTCAGCGCAGATTCGCCCCCACCTACCACAGCCACCTTGGTATTGCGGAAAAAGGCCCCATCGCAGGTTGCGCAATAAGACACCCCGCGACCCATGTACTCACTTTCACCTTTCACTGCCAAGGTTCTGCGCCGGGCGCCGGTGGCAACAATAACTGCCCGGGCATGATATTCGTTATCCGCAGTGACAACTTTCTTGGCCTCTGGTGAACTGGACAAGCCCGTTACCTGTTCCAAGCGAATCTCTGCTCCAAAACGCTCAGCTTGTTGCCGAAAACCATCCATAAGGTCTCCCCCGAGAATGCCCAACGGAAATCCCGGATAGTTGTCAATGTGATCAGCTATGGCCGCGTTGCCACCCACCATTGCCGATTCCAGCACCAACGTCTTCAATCCAGCGCGGCTGGTATATATAGCGGCAGTCAATCCTGCCGGTCCAGCACCAAGAATTATCACATCCCACATCATTTCCAGGACTCCTCTCAAGCAGAACTTAGAACCCTGACCCATAGGCAGATCAGGGTTCTACTGAATACATTAGCGCAGATAGTTTATGGGATTACGGAAAGATCCGCCTACCATCACTTCGAAGTGTAGGTGGGGGCCCGTGCTGCGGCCAGTCGACCCGCGCAACCCGATAGTCTGTCCCTGGCTCACTCTCTGCCCGTTTTTTACCAACAATTTTGAACAATGAGCATAACGGGTCACGGTACCGTTGCCGTGATTGATGATGACGAAATTACCGTATCCTCCCTGCCATCCAGCAAAGGTAACCACGCCGCTAGCGGCAGCGGCGATGGCCGAACCAGTCGGACCGGCTATGTCCAGCCCGGTATGCCCACCACCATAGGACTGACTAATAGAACCGCTCACCGGCCAGCTGAGGCGCCCTGTTCCAGCACTCGCCCCACTTTTGCCACGCGAGGCCACCTGGACCGACCGCCCTTTGACCACCACCTTGTCGATGGCCGCCTTAATGATTTGTTCCTCAACTATGGTCTTGCTCTCTATGATCCCATTGCGCAGAGTTGCCGAATAAGCAACATACTTCTCACCATTCTGTCCCTCGGACTTGATATTTATTCCATCAACTGAATTATCGTTCTCTGTAACTGTCTGGTAGGGTATGACCACGTTTTCACTGCCTTCAACCTGGGCAACTACCGTCACCAATGCCGCGGGTTTACTGAGAATTATCGTCTGCCCCGGCGCAAGGACGCAATCTTCCTGGATGTTATTGCTGGTTACAATATCAGTGACATACATATCATTGGCACGGGCTATACCCCAGAGCGAATCCCCCTCTTGAACTATGTATACCTCCGGTGTCTCGGTTCCCAGGTTGATCTTGTTCCAAGCTTGATCCCAATCGGATATCCACTCAGTCGGTACATTTCCTTCAACTATCTGGATGTCCTCGGAAAATCCGGCCGCTAGCAGGGTCTCCTCTCCTGTCACGGTTGTATTTTCCTGCACCATTCTGTCCAACAACTGCTGGGCTGAGTCCTTGTCAGCCATATACAACACCGGTTGTCCGTCGACTAGTATCGAGACACCCTGGATCTTTGGCAGGAGAGCAGTGGCCAATGCGTCCAGCACCTGATCACTGGGAACAATATCCCGCCGATTGGCAAATGTCCGGTTAATGTCTATCTTGCCGCCCATCGCACTATCCGGTAGTTGGTCTATTGCTTGGCTGGCAACTGCTTTATCCGACACCACCAGAGCCTTGCTGCCATCGACCGCAATCGAGAAAGCAGGGGTTCTCACCCCGAAACACCATACTAATGATATCAAGAAACACAAAAGTAATGCGCTTGCCCCGAATTTCCACGACTTCTTGTAATTATCCATAATACCTCTCCATAACAGATTATTCGCTAGATTTTCTACAACAACTGGCAACTTTCCTGCATGGTTCTACTGATCCCGGTTTTCCCAATTCTTGATAACCTCAAGATAAATAGCCCCCTCTATCCTTTTGCGGTGCATCTCGCAACTGACTTGGTCCGGAACACTCATATCGCCGCTAGCATGGTAGGCATTGGCATGGCATCCACCACCGCAGTAATTGCGGGCCCAGCACTTCCGACATTGCGATTTATCTTTCAGGCGGTTACCAGTAAATACGCGGCTTATGTCACCATCCAGTTCAGGTTGGCTAATATTGCCCATGCGAAAAGCGCTTTCCCCCACAAACTGGTGACACGGGTAGATATCTCCTTCCGGGGTTATAACAAGGTACTCTACCCCCGCTCCACAGCCGGAATAGCGTTTGGCCAGACATGGTCCCTTCTGGAGGTCGAGATTGTAGTGGAAAAAGTTAACTTCCCTTCCTTCGCGATGGAAAGATGCCAACAAATCGGTTAAGCGGTCATATTCAGCCAAAACCTCCGGCAGGTCAGATGATTTTATGCTGTATGCATTGTTGGGTCCAACTGCTGGTTCCAGGGAGACTGCATCGAAGCCTAGCTCCACAATATGCTTGAGGTCATTGCAGAAGTCCAGGTTCCACTTGGTGAAAGTCCCCCGGATATAATAGCTGACTGGTCTCCGGGCTACCATATCCCTTATTTTAGGTAGAATGATTTCGTAACTGCCTGATCCATCGTTCATTATCCGGTGCAGATCATTGATGACAGGACGGCCATCCAGGCTCAATATAATACTGATATCATTGGCGATAATGAAAGCCATGATATCTTCATCAAGAAGGACCGCATTGGTGGTAAGAGTAAAATTAAATCTCTTACCGGTGGTAGATTCCAATTGCCTGCCATAGAGCACCAGTTCCTTTATTACCGCAACATTTAGCAGGGGTTCTCCGCCAAAGAAATCGACCTCGAGATTTTTGACCGTTCCACTCTGGTCAATCAGGAACTCGAGCGACCGCTTACCTGTTTCGACGTCCATGAGGAGGGGCTTCATACCGAAGTCACCCTGGCTGGCAAAACAGTAATGGCATCTCATATTGCAGGCATGCGCCACGTTTAAACACAAAGCCTTTATCGGCAGATCAAACCAAATGGCCTCCAGGGACTGCTCCTTGGTGAAGATGGCTCCAGCCGCATAAGCACCCTCCATTTCGGCCAGGAGTTCATTGACTGCTTCTTCTCCAAATTCGCTCTTCATCTGGTCTGCAATTGGCTGCATGTCGCACCGGCCTTCTATCATGCTGCGCAGCAGACAATGACCCACGTCATCCAGCACATGTACAGCCCCGCTGTTGACATCCAACAGAATCCGCATCCCTTGATGCTGAAACAGGTGCAGGTCAGCATCAAAATCAAATCCCTGCAGTGATAACAAACCTTCTCTCCTCTCCCAGGACCCCCAAGCCATGTTCTTAATGAAACGGCAACAAAAAGAGGGGGCTAACGCCCCCTCTTGATCAGCTACTCAAGGTTAGCCTTTCTTACATACCTGGTTACCAACCGTGCATGAGGTCTTGCAGGCTGATTGGCAGGAAGTAGCACACTCCCGGCAATTTATTTTATCTTCGTCTCTAATCAGATTGGGTTTTACAATTGTGACCAGATGTTTTGTCAAGCCGATAAACCCCTTCCATGTCGATATAATGCTGATATCTATATGTGATAATCCCTAAAATATTCATTCTTTTTTGCTATTCAGTATGTCTACAATGGAGGCTTTTGCATTATAACTTATTTATTTTATCCTTGTAAAGTCACCACCGTGCCATTTGTGGTTTGGTGCTGTTTTTGTTCCATCACGTTAACTTGACCTGTAATCTCTGGCTGCTGAGTTCAACCAGACTGGCGGGAAGCATATCGGCTGGCATTTAGCCCAGCTACCTGACCTTCTCCAACCGACTTGGCAACCTGGTAGGGCGGACCGGTACAATCACCGGCGGCATATACCCCTGGCAGGTTGGTCTCCTGCTGACGGTTGACGACAATGTGATTATCCTTGATTTCCAGACCAGGTATCAATCGGTCCGGAGCCGTCTCGCCGCCCAGCACAAACACCCCTTCAGCATTCAGGATTGAGCCATCCTTTAATTCCAGGCCGACTACAAATTCATCGCCCATTATGTCTTTGGGCCTGCTATCGACCATCTGCACCGCATGGTGCAGTTTCCCCGGATTCTTGTACAGGGGCAGGTAGTAGACCCTTCGGCAAATCTCGGCCATAAAATTTGCCTCATCCTCCGCTTCGCTGCTATGGGCTACGATAATAACGTCTTTGCCCCGATAAATAGGCCCATCGCAGGTGGCACAGTAGCCCAGTCCTCTTCCCAGGAAGTAATCCTCGCGGGGCAGGGTGGCGCGATAAGGTATACCCGTGGCTATGACTATCGAACGGGTAGTTATGATCTCATCTCCCAGCAGGATGCTGAACAAGCCATTCAATTCACTGATACTGGTGGCTTTGCTGTTTAGAATCTCGATATCGATTTGGCGAGCATGCTGGACAAATCGATCCAATAACTCGCCCCCACTGACGTCGGGCATTCCCAAATAATTATTGATTTTTTGCGCCTTGTGCAAGGGCGGACTGCAAACCTCGGCTCCCACCACCACCACCTTCTTATTACGGATAGTGGCATTTACTGCGGCTGACAGTCCCGCCGGCCCACAACCCAAAACAGCTAGATCATACAACTCCTGTCTCATATGTCCGCCCTCCTCTTTAATTAATTATTGGATTCTCCCGCTATAATGTTCTTCTACAGCTGTACTTATGCATCGGTACAAAGTGTCACCTAATGCTGATCATCCGTTGGTGTCCACCCCCAGCAACCGGGCTCTTGTCGCGCGCAACTACTGTTCTCGCCTCATCATTGCTCGATACCACATGATCCAAATAACTCAGCTGACATCAGATATGCAAAAATCATAATAGACAGTCCCCGCATCGTTCTGCCTTGGGCAATTAAATGTCTTCTCCCAGAACTGTACCCGGTTTTTTCTATCGATCAAAAGAACTGAGGTCGATCTGGTGCCGTAATCGTCACTGGCAATGAACATCGAGGAAAGCACCCGCTCCCATTCCAGCCCAACCCCGGTCTGAGGCAGTTGTTGGTCTGGAGCCTGCTGCCGGTCAGCCATCAACCGGAACAGCTGTTCCGCTCGGATTTCTCCCTCTTGAAGATAGTCCTTGAATTTTGCCACACCCCGCTCCACTTTGGGCCAAGGTACGTCCAGCAGGCTGTTGCTTAGCCCGTGAATTCCGGCGGGAACCGAGCGAATCACCTTTTCCTGGTTGGAGTAGTAGTAGAGGCTGTCAACCGTTCCCGCCAGAAGGTTATAACCATCATATTGGGGCGCGGTTGCTACAAGCGGTTGCAGGAATTCCTCCGGCGCCATCTCTTGAGTCAAAAAATCATGAACCAGCAGCCCCCGGGAGGGAGCTCCATGTTTGTTTTGAAGTGGGTCACGGTAGTTGGTCAAGGCCGCCCACCGCCCGTTCCGGGTTATACCCATCCAGGTACCACCCTGGAGCAAATCCTTGCCCGCCAACAGCTCTGGATGCTCGGACCAAAAAGTCGCGCCCTTGGTAGGCCGCTCCAGAAACTCATCCCGGTTAGCTGCCAAGACCAGTTTATAGCGGGGATGGCAATCCCAACCAAAGAGCAAAAGACACATAGATCCACCTCTTCCAATCAAATTAAGCCACCACTATGCCAGCTTCTGACAATCGAATTGTAAATTGACACCATGCCCAATCTGCCCACAGGCCAGTACCCTAATTATTGATGGCATAGTTCTTCATCTTTCTATATAGAGTGTTACGGGAGATACCAAGCTCGGTTGCCGTCTTGCTGACATTGCCCCCGTGTTTATCCAAGACCCGCGCGATTCTCTCTTTTTCCTTTTCTCCCGCTTGTAGTTTGCGCGTACTGCGATTTGATAACAACGACGACATTGGCGTCAGCTCTTTGTAACCCCCTGTGAAGCTGGCTTGATATTCAGCATCTTGTGCCCCGACAATCTCGCGCGGCAGGCAATCCAGAGTAATATGCCCGTCCTCGGCCAACAACAGGGTTCTCTCCACAACATTTTGCAATTCGCGGATATTCCCTGGCCAATCGTAGGCTTGCAGGACGTCTATTACCTCATCATCTATGATGCTGATATGCTTATGAATTCGGGCTGACATCTGTTTCACGAAATATTCGAACATAAGCGTGATGTCAGGACGTCGATCCTTCAAAGCAGGGATAGATATCTGCACCACATTAAGCCGGTAGTATAGGTCTGCCCGGAATCTGCCCTGCCCTACGAGTTCCAGTAGGTCTTGGTTGGTAGCCGCAATTATTCGGACGTCCACATTTATCAGAGAATCACCCCCGACTCGCAAGATAGCCTTTTCCTGGATAGCACGCAGCAACATGGCCTGCTGTTCCAGAGGCATATCCCCGATCTCATCCAGCAATAGGGTCCCTTTGTTGGCCAACTCGAATTTCCCCGGTCTTCCCCCTCGCCGGGCTCCGGTAAACGCTCCTTCAACGTAACCAAACAGTTCACTGCCCACCAATTCACGCGGCAGGGCGGCGCAATTTATGGCAACGAATGGGCCGTTCCGCCTCAAACTGCCGTTGTGGATGGCCTGAGCGAATACCTCTTTACCAGTTCCACTGGCCGCTTGCAGCAATACGGCCGAGTCATTGGCGCTAGCTATGGTCGCCAAGCGGATAGAATTCTTGAGATTCTTGTCCTCGCCAATGATGGAATCGAAGGTAAAAGTAGCTTGAGCCCCGCTGATCTTGTTCACCAGTTCCTGAACTCTGGCGATGGGTCGGATTATGATGGTGGCACCGATGATCTGACCATTCTCGTCGATCCTAGGCTCCCCGGAAGCAGTACCATGGATCTTGCCCCGCATACCGTCGATAATCATCTCCCGGTCTCTATAAGATTCACCGGTTTCCAGCAGTTTCATGGTATAAGGAGCCTTGCCGCTGAATAGGTCGAGAATATGAATGCCTATTATGGCCTCATCAGCATAACCGGTGATCTTCTGAGCTGCTACATTAGACTGGGAAACTCTCCCTTCCTTGTCCAATACGATTAAGGCATCGTTCATAGCATTGAAAACGGAAGATAACTCCATATTCATGTACTCTATCGCCTGCTGCTCCCGGCGCAGTTCTTTCTCCTGATACAAGTGGCAATTCTGGACCTTGTTCAAGCCGTTGTGAATGGCTATCGCCATATAGTAGCAGGAATTATATCCACAAGCAGCGCAATTCCGAAAATCCTTCTCCTCGAACTTGAGCATTTTCTCAAAGATGTCCTTTAATTCCGTTTCACTAGGCAGGTCGAACTGCCCCAGGTGAGACAAATCAGCATATTGGGGCACGCTAAAATCATACCTATCGAGAGCATCAACCAGGAATTCTTCCAACCGCTGGTTATTGGCTGGATCGCTTACACTCTGCTCCGACCTGGCCGCGACCATGTATTCCATCTCCCAGCGGATCGAGTTGTGTACACTGCCAACCCCCGAATTGCATCCCTTCTCGCAACTCAGGACATCCACTATTATGGGTAAATGCGCCTCTCCCCGGGTAATCGACTTCTCCAGATTTCTTAAGTAGCTGTCGAATACCAGTGGCCCTTCCACCCGGGCTATTGAACTGGCAGGCGTGTCCGGGTAATGGTAGAGGTAAGACTCCTTGAGGCCGCCCGGTATCGAAAAATTGGTTGCTATCCCAGCTGGAACAGCATTATCGAAATCCCCTTCTGGCAGCAGTTCAGGATCGATATCCTTGCTTTCCAGTATCTTCTGCAACGATTGATAGAGAACATTATATCTCACCAGATTCTGATTTCGTATCTCCCTCGTCTTCTCAATACAAGGTGAAAAGAAGACTAGTTCTGAATTGGGGTGTAAAGCCTTTACATAGACCGCTAGATTGATCACCGGACTGCCTATCGGCGCCACATGCTCAATCAACGCAGGGTGCATTAGTTGAATATAGCGGACAATAGCTGGACAGGCCGAAGATATAATGGGAAGTTTTACACTGCCACTCTCTACCGCTTGATGATACAGGGCTACCGTCAACTCAGCCCCCAAGGATACATCGTAAACATATTTGACGCCTAACTGGCGCAAGGCCGAGATTAGTTTACTGAGTTCGAAATTACACTGTGCGGATGGCGCCACCAGAGCGACCATCTCTTTCAAAGGCAAGTCAGCCATGAATTGGCGGGTGTCGTCAATAACGAAACGGGCACTCTTATCGATAATCCCACCATGGCTCTTAAGGCAGGTCCCCACACAACGGCCGCAACCTATGCAAAGGTCGTTGTTAAATTTTACGACCGCACCACTGCCATTGTTACAAATCTTCACCGGGCAAACAGCTATACACTGGTGGCAATTAGTGCAATTATTCTCATTTATCCCGATTATCCTATTCACACCGATCATTTCTTTTTTCACTCCGTTTCATATTGTAACAACATTGTAACCAATGTGTAACAATGTTACAACTGCATAACGCTATCAGTACATTATTGTCACAAACATCACGAAATTACCAGACCATATTCATTAATCGATTTGTATGTGCATTGGCCGCTTAGCGTGAATGAGTAGAGCTTCTGTCGTTATTTTATACCAATTAGTTGGTTGTGGCACGATACTTGCTATATATTGATGTCAAAGAGGATTTTAATAGAACCGTGAATCATGCTATCAACGATCTTAACGTTTATAAAAACCAGATGGGGGTGACATCCATGACCGTTAAATACTTGTATGGAAATCCAGCTTTGGCGACTAAAAACAGTCCCGACCAGAATCAGTCGGTCAGCCTGGAGAATGTTACTATCGGGGTTGGCTTTGCAGGAGTCGCGGCTTTGTTGACGATGATCCTGGTCACTATTTGCGTGATAGTGCTGGTATAAACAGACTGCGGCTATTAACCAGCGAAGACTAACTAATCTATACATCGAACCAATGACCTTCGACGGTCATTGCAGAAGCCAGACCCATCCGGATCAGGGAGGAGGATTGGAGCAATGATACAATTTGCACAGCTGGAGCGTTATGAAGGAAATGAGGCACTGTTTGATCTGGTGAGGATGTCGATGGTGTCGACCATCGCTGGAGAACCTTTGCACATTCATGCCGAAGGGCTCAGAGGCACCGGCAAAACCACTATCATGAGAAGGGCGCAGGACATCCTGCCTAAGATTGAGCGTATCAAAGGCTGCATTTACAATTGTGATCCGGCTCAACCGCATTGTCCACATCACCAGGGAATGTCTCCCCAGGATATAGCCCAGATAGGAACAGAATTGATTCCGATGCCTTTTCTGGAGATATCCCATTCTGCCAAAGTTGGCACTGTGGCGGGCAGTATAGATTTAGCCAAACTCACCGATTCCAAAAATCCTGAAGCCGGGCTTCTGCCTGGACTCATTCCTCAGGCTCACCGGGGTATCCTATTTGTCGATGAGATAAATCGTCTGGCGGACACTGCCCCCGAGATCACCGATATCCTGCTGGACCTAATGGGCACCAAGCCGGGGGTGGTCCAAATCGAGGAAGCCGGACTGCCAGTTGTATCGGTTAAGGTAAATGTATCGGTATGGGCCGCATCCAATCCAGATGAAGACCCTGGTCCCCTGGAAGAAATAAGGCGGCAGCTGTCAGACCGTTTCGACATGGTATGTTATATGGGAAGACCTTCTTCCATCGATGTTATCGCTAAGATGCTCAAAGACAATTTCCATAACACTAAAGCCAAGGTCGAGCGACACGGGGATATCGTCATTGACTACCAACAACAACATGAGATATATACGCAGATAATGCTGCAGTGGGCCGAACGCTATCTGCAGGTCGACCTCCCAGACTTTGTCCGCAACTATATCGCTCGACTCTATATTAAGCACAACTTAGAAAGCATCCGGGCTATCGAGGCTATGCAGCAGGGAGCGGTTCTTTATAGCATTACCAAAGACCGCGACCAAGCCACTGTCAACGATATAAACCATATCCTGCCGCTGATTCTGAAACATCGTGTAGATGCGGATACCCTGGTCCGAATCCTGAATGACGATGCCAAAAGTACTAATGTGTTCACCTCTGGAACTAAGAAGCCCACCGGTAAGGCTGAAGCGACTGGAGAAGCCGAGTATGCAACAGCGGCCCGATAGCAGCTGTGAGGACAATTACCGGTACTTAGCCGTCCATTGATCTCAACCGGCTTGCACAGTCGGTTGGAGTTGAATAAGCCTGTGATGCTGAAAGCCATCTTCCATACAAGAGAAGATGGCTTTTGGCGCAGACAGGGAATATTCTCGCGATCAGCCGTTCAATTGGCCGCCGTGGGGTTGTCCTCATCGCAGATCATCTATCCTCTGGAGATGGCAGCTTCATTATCTTATAAACACTGGCCATGTCAAGATTTGCGCGCACCGCCTCCGCCAGACTATCGTAAGCAGTTTGCCGGGATTGGTGGAAATAGAACTGCGGTTCGATGGGCGCCAAGCCTCTAGTGTTACGCAATTGATTAAGGAATATGCGGCGAAATCCGTCGGCGTCGAACAGTCCGTGCAAATAGGTCCCCCAGACTAGTCCATTTGGGCTGACGGCTCCATCCATAACTTCTGTCTCTGGATCATTTTCTCGCCACAGTCGGAATGCGGCCGGTACTTCCGGAGCCCGATACGTTTGGCCCATATGAATCTCGTATCCCGTCACTTCTATATTAATGTGGTCATCCGCCGCGGTTGTGCATACCAAAGGCAAACCCGTGACTTGCCAGGTGGTTTTTTCGGTAGAAAAATCGGTGGTTACATTCAGGAGGCCTAGTCCCTGGTTCTCGGGCTGCGCCGACTCCACCCCCTCCGTATCAAGGATCGTCGCGCCGAGCATCTGAAATCCCCCGCATATACCTATTACGATAACCCCGCTGGCCGCCAATTCTAAGATTTCGCTGTCCCACCCGTTTCTCCGGATCCAATTCAGGTCACCTATGGTGTTTTTGGATCCAGGAATGATCAGGCAATCCGGTCGCCCGATCCTTTGACCGGGCTTAATATATTTAAGATGCACATCCGGCTCACCTTCGAGTGGGTCGAAATCTGTGAAGTTGGAGATGTGGGGCAGGTAAAGAACGCCTATCTCCAATACCTTATCCGGGCAACTGGCCGGGCGAATTTCGTCATTGACGGTATCCTCCTCCGGAATAGAGAAATGAAGATAAGGAATCACCCCCAGCACCGGCATTTGGGTTCTAGCCTCTAAAAAATCCAAGGCTGGTTGGAGCAACTCCCGATCACCTCGAAATTTATTTATGATTATTCCGGCCACCATGGCGCGGTCATTTGGCCGCAGCAACTCCAAGGTTCCTACCACCGCCGCCAGGGCACCGCCCTTATCGATATCTGCCACTAGTAATACCGGCGCCTCAGCCATATGAGCAGCCTTCATATTCACCACATCGTTCTTCTGGAGGTTGACCTCAGCTGGGCTGCCGGCTCCCTCCAAGACAATAATCTGATACTTCTGTTTAAGACGGGCAAATGACTCCAATATAGCTGGCCACACTCTCTGCACATAATCCTCATGATAGTGGCGGGCGCTGAACGTCCCAACCGGCTTACCATGTACGATCACCTGGGATGCACAGTCGGCCGCGGGCTTAAGTAACACTGGATTCATATCTACCTCCGGTTCAATACCGGCGGCTTGGGCCTGCACTACCTGCGCCCTCCCCATCTCGCCACCTTCAATAGTGACAAAAGAGTTGAGGGCCATGTTTTGAGCCTTGAAAGGAGCCACCGTGTATCCGTCCTGGTGGAGGATTCGACATAGTGCTGCCACAAGCACACTTTTCCCCACATGCGAACCTGTTCCCTGGACCATTATGGTATGTGTTCTATCCATCCCCGGCTTCATCTCCTAATAATATAATGCTCACTCTATGACTCTGGCGTAAGCGTTGCCGCCATTGAACAGGATCGCAGATTCTCCCGGTCCCATGTCGAATTCCCATTGCCGAGATGTGTCTGTCCTGGTCAAGAGGCACATCAGCATCCGCAGAGAACCTCCGTGAGCCACAATAAGCACTGTCGCAGCCGCTGGCAACTCCCCGCTTATCCTGTTCCAGGCCTCCTTCACGCGCAGTTTCAACTCCTCCGCCGTCTCGCCCCCCGGTATCCTTACTGCGAAAGGGTCTCGCATCCATGCCTTCAGAATGTCTGGAGAGCGAGATTGGATTTCGTCAAATGTCAATCCTTCCCATCGGCCAAAATCAATCTCCCGCAGCAGTGGTTCCACCCTGACTGACAGACCATGGGGCAGGGCTATCAGTTGGCTAGTCTGCACAGCCCTTGTCAGATCACTGGTGTAAATACGTTCCACCCTCTCACCAGCCAGGCGGCGTGCCGCCTCTTTGGCTTGGGCTTGTCCGGTACCATTCAGACCGGGGTCGGCATGCCCTTGGAATCTGCCGGTGCAGTTCCAGGCCGTCTGACCATGTCGCACCAAGATGATACGCTGGGGAAGCATGCTATTGACCTCCTCCGGTTCGGTTCAAGAAGTAATCACTGATAGCGTTCACCAGGCGCTGGTTGTCTGCCCGGGTACGGATTGAGATTCGGAAAAAACCTGGACCCAATCCACGAAAGTTGGCACAGTCCCTTATAAAGAATCCCTGGGGAGCTAAACTCTGCTGCAGTTGATAGGTGGTAATCCCCGCAGTACTGGCATCGGCCAGGATGAAGTTGGCAGTAGGAGTATATACGGTGAGTCCCGGTATTTGACTGAGTTCATTTTTTAAGAAATGTCGCGCCACCTGCACCAATCGTTGCAATCGGACCAGATACTCCTCGTCCTTC
>JAQVXF010000217.1 GCA_028709355.1 Syntrophomonas sp. | reverse complement strand
TTTTGATTGGTGTTTGTGGCAACTTCATTATATCATACGGGGGTTTTTCATTGGCCGTTTTACCCGCACTTAATTGGTATTTATGCTATTTTTTATGAGGTGTTTTTCAGTGGTCTCGGACGGTTCTGTTGCCTTGCCCCGGTCCAGATGCCGGGCAATGTGCCTCGCTTCTGCCTTGGCGCATATCGGTTAGATTCTTGTTTACAACCCATATGGTATGAATTAGTATATTAGCAAGTTAATAATGTATAGCTGTTGATACCAAGGGGAATTAGGTGCAAAGCCTAAACGGTCCCGCCACTGTAACCGGCAGTCTTAACGCCTGCCGGGAGTCAGAGAACCTTGCTACAGCTCTATGAAAAACCCCTCGCGGAAGGGCGGTTTTCATGTTGGCAAGGGTGAAAACCAAGGGCTTCCTTATAAGGGGAGGCCCTTTTATTTTGAATACCAAGATCCAGAATAGAGGAAGGGTGGAGTCATTGAATTATCCGAGACTGATGATAGCCGGGGCTCACAGCAGCGCCGGAAAGACGACCATATCCCTGGGGATAATGAAGGCCTTGAGCCGGCAGGGCTGGAAGGTGCAGCCTTTTAAAGTAGGGCCCGATTACATCGATCCCGGTTTGCATCGTCATGCTGCTGGCCGACCTTCCCACAATCTGGACAGCTGGATGAGCAGTCGTCCAGTGGTGGAGACTATCTTTGCCCGCAATGCTGCCTCCGCTGATATCTCCCTGATTGAAGGGGTGATGGGTTTCTACGATGGAGCCCGGGGCGAAAGGATCAAGGCCAGCAGTGCCGACATCGCTCTCATCCTGGAGGTGCCGGTGATACTGGTCATCGACGTGGGGGCCATGGCCCAGAGCTGCATCGCGGTAGCCAAAGGTTTCATCGATTATTGCCCCCAGGCGCGCATCCAGGGTATTGTCCTCAACCGCGGCGGCGCCTATCACCAGCGGTGGATAGTGCCGGATCTGGAAAGAGAACTGGGGGTCAAGGTGATCGGCTGCCCACCAGGGGACGCTCGCATCAGCATGCCGGAAAGGCACCTGGGATTGCTGCCCGCTGACGAGAATCCCGAACTGGTCCAGAAGCTGGACTATATGGCTGATCATATCGAGAAACACCTGGACCTGGGAGCCCTGCGGCAGATAGCCCACCAGGCTCCGCCCCTGGACATCGCTTGCCCGGCGGAGAGTCCCCGCTACCAGGTCAAGCTGGGGGTGGCCCGGGATCGGGCGTTTAGTTTTTATTACCAGGACAGCTTGGATTTCCTCACCGAGATGGGCGCCGAGCTGGTCTTTTTCAGTCCCCTGGATGATACCGCCCTCCCGGCCGTGGACGGCCTATACATCGGTGGAGGGTTTCCCGAGATGTTCCTGGATGCACTGGCCGGCAACCACAGCATGATCAGCCAGTTGCGCCAGGCCCACCAGGCCGGGATGCCGATAGTAGCGGAATGCGGGGGCCTGATGTACCTGAGTGAGCAGATCTCCGATTGGGAGGGACACCACTGGAACACCGCCGGGATTGTCCCCGCCCGTATCCAGATGACTCGCCAGCTGCAGGCGCTGGGCTATGTCGAGGCCAGTATCCAGAAGGATTCCATCGTGGGTCGGGCCGGGCAGGTACTGAGGGGTCATGAATTCCACTTCTCCACGGTCGAAAACATCGAGTCTGTTGACGCTGCCTTCTCGATCACCGGGGGCATGAGAGCGGAAGCCCGCTATGACGGCTACAGCCGGGGGAATCTGGTGGCCTCTTATGTGCACCTCCATCTGCGCTCCAATCCGGTCATGGTGGATAGTTTCCTGCAGGCTTGTGCCGCTTATCGAGCCTCGAGATCCGGCTGTTAGGACAAGGTTAGAAGCAGAGTATGGAGCTCAGAGGAGAATTGAAAGTTCTTAGGTAACGGATCTTATAGTGAGCATGTCACGAGTAAAGTGTTGGATCCAGATGATCGCTGACCGAAGAACTATCGGCAGGAAATGAAGTCAGCGACGATTTAAATAGGGGGCATCTGTTTGACTGCCATGCGTTGGGGTTATTCCACCGGTACCTGTGCGGCTGCCGCCGGCAAAGCTGCCCTGCAGAGACTCCTGGCCGACGGCGATATCGACCAGGTGAGCATATTGCTGCCTTCAGGTAACAGGGCCGCCATCCCGGTGGCCAGCTCCCAACTGGTGGAGGGATCAGACACAGCCGTGGCTGAAATCATCAAGGACGGCGGGGACGATCCCGATGCCACCAACGGCATGGTCATCGCCGCCCAGGTAACCCTGCTGGACCATCCCGAGATCATCGTCGAAGGAGGACCCGGGGTGGGGCGGGTCACCAAGCCCGGGCTGGCGGTGGCGGTAGGAGGTCCGGCCATAAATCCGGTCCCCTTGGCTATGATCCGGACCGCTGTGGGTGAGCTGCTGCCCCCCGGACGGGGAGTGCGGGTGGTCATAAGTGCCCCTGAAGGTGAGAGGGTGGCCCGCAAGACCATGAACGCCCGCCTGGGTATCACCGGCGGCATTTCCATCCTGGGAACCTCAGGGCTGGTCCGGCCCATGTCCCAGGAAGCTTATCTCGACTCCCTCATCCCCCAGATCGACCAGGCGCTGGCTCTGGGGCATGGACATATAGTCCTGACCCCCGGTGGGTTGGGCGCCCGGATGGCCCAGGAGCAAAATATCCCGGAGGAAGCCATCGTCCAGACCAGCAATTTCATCGGCCTGATGCTGGACGGTTGCGCCCAACGGCGTATCCAAGGGGTGCTGTTGTTTGGTCATGTGGGCAAACTGATCAAAGTGGCGGGGGGGATCTTCAATACCCATAGTCAGGTGGCCGATGCCCGCCGCGAAATACTGGCTGCCCATACCGCCCTGATCGGGGGCGGAACCCAACTAATAGCCAGGATAATGCAGTTAAATACTATCGATGAAGCCCCGGCCCTGCTGCAGGAATATGGATTGGAACGGGTGTGGGATGCGATTGCGGCCGCGGCCAGTGAACGCTGTCAGCAGCGTATCGGAGATGGATTCAAGGTCGGTACCGTACTCTATACCTTGGACGGCACCATCCTGGCCTACGACCGGGAGGCGGCTCAATTGGGGAGGCAAATGGCATGGAGACTACCGTAAAGATCGTTGGCATCGGGCCGGGT
>JAQVXF010000216.1 GCA_028709355.1 Syntrophomonas sp. | reverse complement strand
TGACATCCTCCAAGGTGTAACTGCGTAATTCTGCCAGCCAGGTCTCCAGCCGGCGCCGCCACTCTTGGTTGATGAACTGGGTGCTGATGCCCCCGGTGACTACTACGTCGCAAGCTTGGTTGCCGTTCACCTTGGTGATGTCGACCACCAGGATGCCCAGATAGGGATTAGTGCGCATGTTTTCCCGGAACACCCGGATGTAACCTTGGATGGTGAACACCAGGTTATTGGCCCCCATGAAAGTCAAGGCGAGCTTGCCGGTGCGGACCGCGTTTTGCCAGGTGCGAGACCGGTTCTGGACCGCCATCAACATCACTCGCTCCCCGGGCGCATAGAACTGGGACATGGGTGCCCCCCGGGGGAATCCATCTGCGTCAACAGTGGCGGCGACCCCGACCATGGTATCTTCCGCGAAGAACTGGTACAGCACCGGCGGCAGCCGGTCCCCGGTATATTTATCCATAGTCCGATCCCTCCTAAATTTTGGCCAGCGCTTGTTCCAGCTCCGACAAGTTGGGACAAGCGAAGACCTTGTCGCAATAAGGAGCATATTCCTTGACGATGCTGTCCCCGGTATTCCACACTGATTGGGCTTCGGGATTGAACCAGTAGACCTTTTTGGCTTGGTCCTTGATCTCCTTGAGCACCCAACGGCCGTGCTCCTGCCAGTTGTTGCGGGCATCACCGAAGATCAGTACGGTGGTCTTGCGGGTGATATGCTGACGGTAGCGCTGGTGGAAATGTTCCAGGGTGCGGCCATAGTTGGTATAGCCGGTCACCCCTACCACCCGGGCACTGCGCAGCACATGGGCCCGGAAATTGAGGGGATCGCCGGATAGCAGCAAACCGGTGATATCAGATACCTCATCGATGAATGCATAGGATTCGATATGCTGGAAGAATCTCTCCAGGGAAGCGATCAGGGCCAGGGCGATGCAGCTGAAATTCATCACCGATCCCGACACATCACAAAGGATCAGGACCACCGGTTTCTCCCGGTATTTGCGTACTGTCCACAGATTCAAGGGGATCCCCCCGGTGGCCAGGCTGCTGCGGATGGTGCGCCGGAAATCCAGCCGGTTATGGTCGTTGCGCTTCCTCTTCCTGACGAACTTGGCCGCCAGGCGCCGGGCCAGCAGCGGTATCATGGCCTCGATGGCGGCTAGTTCCTCGGCGCTGACCCGCCCGAAATCCTGTTCCAGGGGATTTTTTTTACCGCCGGGCACTTGAGCGGTACCTCCCTTGCCCATCGGGTTACCCATACCCAGGTCAAAGTCGCTGACCGCCGTCTCTTGCCGTTCCGGGTCAGGCTCCGCTTCGTTCCGGCCCTTGAAATGGGGCTGATTGTGCTGGGCCAGGTATTCCTCGAAAAAGCGGTTGAAGACCAGATCAAACGCCGGCTGGTAGCTATAATCCTTGACCAGGGTGGTGAACAGGGTGGAATAGAAGTAGTCCCTTTTCATCCAATCGATGAGCAGCACCGCCTGGCAGCAATCCCGCACCTGGCTGGTGGTCACTGGTATGCCCTGCTCGCGCAGGTCATCAAAAAACGCCTGTAGATACTGCAGGATGGCCATGATATCCCTCCTTGGCGGGCGGTGCTCAAGCCCGGAAATTGAGGTCCCGGTTGCGATAAATGATCCGCTCCAGTTTCTGCTGGTCCTCGCGGTATTTTACCACCGTGGTGAGGGTCTGCAGGGTGGATTCCACGTCCAGATCCTCTTTGCCCAGCCACAGCAGCGAGCCTGCCCAGTCGATACTCTCGGCGATGCTGGGAGGTTTCTTCAATTCCAGCCCCCGCAGCTGGCGCACCACCTGGGCCACTTTCTCAGCCAAGCGGGGCGGGAGCTTGGGGATCTTGAGCATCAGGATCTGCTGCTCCATCTCCTTGGAGGGGAAATCCAGGTACAAGTACAGACAGCGGCGCTTGAGGGCTTCAGACAACTCCCGGGTGGCATTGGAAGTCAGGAACACGAAGGGATGGTGCCGGGCACTTACGGTGCCGATCTCAGGGATGGTTATCTGGAACTCAGACAGCAGTTCTAATAGCATGGCTTCGAATTCGAAATCCACCTTGTCTATCTCATCGATCAGCAATACGGTGGGAGTATCGCTGGTGATGCTCTGGAGCAAAGGCCGGGTAAGTAAGAAAGAATCAGAGAATATGTCCTGCTCGATTTCTTCCACGCTCAGGTTCTGGTTGGCGGCGGCCTGGATGTGCAGTAACTGCCGCTTGTAGTTCCATTCGTAGAGGGCTTTGGCCTCATCCAAACCCTCGTAGCACTGGAGCCGGATCAAGGGCAATCCCTTCACCAGGCTGAAGGCTTGAGCGATGGCAGTCTTGCCAACTCCCGCCGGCCCCTCCACCAGTACCGGTTTCTGCAGGGCAGCGGCCAGGTACAGCACCGTGGCCACCTTGTCGTCACAGATATACCCGGCCTGCAGCATTTTTTCCTTCGTTAATTGTATATCGTCCATATCCTTCTCTCCTCGCTCCCTCTACCGGACTGGGCCCAGTTCATCACGCAGCTCCTGCAGCCAGGCTGATCTGATTTTCTCCACCTCGATACCGTACTCCAGGATGCGTATACGGTAACCATCTACGTTCTTCTCGATCATCTCTTGGCGGGCTTGATGGAAACGCTCCAGGCGCAGACTGGAAATCCCCAGCTGCTCGGTTAATTTCACCCCGATGTTTTCCGACGGCAAGAATTTGAAGAAATTGACCTTGGTAAGGAAGGGCCATTGATTGAAGAAGTCGAACTTGGCATGGCCTTGTTCGTCCTGCCCGGATTCCAGCCAGCGCAGGAACTCCTGGCTGCCGGCCGGGGTAATGGTTATGATCTTTTGATCGGGGAAGTCATCCTGCTGGCGGACGCTGCGTTCCACCAAGCCTTCTTTGTCCAGAGTCTTAAGGGTGCTGTAGAGCCGCCCTTCGTTCATCTTGGGATTGGCGGGGGTGAAGTCGGCAAAGCATTTCTTGATCATGTGGTAGGCGTGGGTGGGCAGGTCCATCAGAGTCCCCAACAGGATATGGCGGAAAGCCATGTCAACACCCCTATTCCTATATTATGGTACCTCTAGATTAAGGTATTGGGTGATCGATGTCAATATCGTCAGCTCGCGGAACTTGATCTCTGCCCGCGCGCGAGC
>JAQVXF010000215.1 GCA_028709355.1 Syntrophomonas sp. | reverse complement strand
GCTGGTTTGTAGTCGATCTTGACCACCGCTCCCACCCGGGGTATCCCGGCCTCTTTACATAACTCCAGAGCTCGCTCCACTATTCCCAGCAGGGGCTTGATGTCCCCTTCGCTAGTGGTTTCCATGGGGCCGACCATGTACTGGAGACCTGACTGGGCGATCAGCTCGATTACTCGGTCCACCGCCGGGTAGAGTTCCTCTTCACTTACTACCGGCAGTATCTGCAGACTCAGATTGGCCTCTGCCATAAGTGCCACCTCCTATCCCATCGCAAAATAAAAAGGTCTCTTACCCCTCCATGAGTAAAAGACCACAGCGCCAAAGGCTTGATTAAAGCATTTCCTCCGCTGGCATTACCCAGATCAGGTCCTCGGGTCAGATCTGACATCTTTCTCAGCCGCTGCTGCGGCTCCCCGATGCATGTTCCTATTATTAACTTAATGCCTGCCACTTGCAAGGTAAAATTAGGTTCAGCGGTTAAAACCACACCCGCCGCCACGGATTCGGCCGTTCGTCATCACGACCCGGTGCTGGTAGTGGAAGTCGCAGCTTACCGCTGGGCTCGTCTATATTTCCTGCCGGCGGCGGCCGGAGATCAGCCAGGGGGCCGGAAAAGGCTCCACCATATGCTTGCTGTTGACCCGCGACACCTCTACCTTGATCACCTCGGTCCGCTCCAGGTCATTATCCTTGAATATGGCCGGCAGGGAATTAAGGATGTCGAAGTCCAGGGTGTAGATGACCAGGTTGATGTTGGGATTGACCGCCAGCAGACTCTTTATCTCGCTGCCTATCTTGGGGGAAGCCACGATGAATCCTATGTCCGGCACCGGCAGCCCAGCCAGGATACCGTTGTCCAGGGAGTCGACGATGATCACATTGTTGAGGCCGAATTTATCTATATTGCATTGCATGGTAACCCGGTCCCGGCGGTCGTATTCCACCGCGATGACGGCTCCCTCAGCGGCGATCATGGCCGCCTCCACCGCGATACTCTCCCCGGAGATGATGCAGATGTTGTCCTGGTCCCCCAGGTTGAGCTTGTTCATGATGACTGCCCGCACTTCGCGGCACACATAATGGACCGAACCGGAGGAGAAACGGCTGTTGTCCATGCCGATATGATTGTTGTTGGCCGCATTTGGATTCAAGACCAACATGGCCGCCGAAGCATTGATGCCGCGGTTGATCATGTCGGCCACCTTGTGATGTTTGATCTCCCCGGCCGGATCCGAGCCCTCATTGTACCAGATGACACAGTCGCCCAGTTCCGCATTCCACATATCGTAGAATATCTCCGGGTGGCCGGCATCGGTGAAGACCAATACTGCTCGGTTGCACATCACGGTGGGGATAAGGTTCTTGTTCTTGCCGGTGATGTCCAGCATTTTCAGGCTTGTCAGGTTTATGTCCATGTTCTGGGAAAAATAGTGGAGCCAGGCTAAAATATCCTCGTTGCCAAAAATCGTCTCTTCCACAGGCCAAACCTCCTCGTTCACAGTAATCATACAATATCCTGCCGAGTTTCTCAGCAGAGATTTATGCCTCGGTACGCTCCAGCAACCGTTCCCATTTCTGATCCACATAACGCTGGGCTTCCTCCAACATCCATTCATTGCCCGGCTGGAACATATGGCGGAACCGGCCCTGGGGACGGAGAAACGCTTCCACCGGCAACTTCTTGCGCGGACTATAGCTCAGCCGCCATACCCCCTCCTCTACCTCGAACAGGGGCCAGACGCAGGTGTCCACCGCCAGTTTGGTGATCTCGGCCAACTGGGCCATGGGGTAATCCCAGCCGCGCGGACAGGGGGAGAGGATATTCAAAAAGCACGGCCCCTGAGTATAGATGGCATTATGGGCCTTGGTGTGGAGATCCTTGAAATTTCCCAGCGGGGCGGTCTGCGCCACGTAAGGTATGTTGTGGGCGACCATGATCTCAGTCAGGTCCTTCTTGTTCTGCCGCTTGCCCTGTTGCACGGACCCTACCGGGGTGGTGGTGGTACGGGCAAAACCAGGGGTGGAAGAGGATCGCTGGATGCCGGTATTCATATAAGCTTCGTTGTCATAGCAGACGTAGACCATGTCGTGGCCCCGTTCCATGGCCCCTGACAGGGATTGAAAACCTATATCATAGGTGCCGCCATCGCCGGCGAAGGTGATGAACTTGACCGTCCCCTCCACTTTACCGCGGCGCCGCAAGGCGTTATAGGCGGCTTCCACCCCGGAGCAGGTAGCGGCTGAGTTCTCGAAGGCAGAATGGATGTAACTGTCCATATAGGCGGTATAAGGGTACATGAAGGTGGAAACTTCCAGGCAGCTGGTGGCGTTGACCACCACCGCCCGGTCTTCCTTGTCCAGGGCTCGCAGTACCCCGGACACGATCACGCCGGCCGCGCAGCCGGCGCAGAGGCGATGCCCTCCGGTGAGGCGGACCGGCTTTTCTACTTCCCGTTTTAGATTATATACGCTGCTCATGCTGTCTCCTCCTTCGACCTGTGTCCCATGTGGGTGTAGACCGGGCCCGTCTCTCCAGTGGCGGCGATGTTGGCCAGCCTTCCAAATACCCGCTCGATATCCTCGGTCTTCACATCCCGGCCCCCCAGGCCGTAGACGATATTGACCAGGTGGGGCCGGTTGCGGAGTTCATAAAGGGCACTGCGGGTCTCGGCGAAGATAGGTCCGCCGTTAGCCGAAAATCCCTCGGATTTGTCCATGACCGCCACTGCCTGGGTATGCGCCAGGGCCCGGGCCAGTTCCTCGCCGGGGAAAGGCCGGAACACCCGGAGCTTGACCAGCCCCGCCTTCACCCCCGCATCACGCAGCTGATCTACCGCCGCTTTGGCGGTCCCAGCGGTGGAACCGATCAGGACCAGTGCCAGGTCAGCATCCTCCAGTTTATACTCTTCGATCAGACCATAACGGCGACCGGAAATCTTTTCAAACTCGGCGGCCACTTCCAGAATCCGAGCCTTGGCCGCTTTCATGGCCTCAGCCTCCTGGACCTTGTGTTCCATGTAATAGGGGCTTATGTCATAGGGCCCGACTGCGCGAGGATTCTCGGTTTTCAACAGGTAGTGCTCGGGATTGTATGGCCCTACGAATTTACGCACCGCCTCGGTCTCGAGCAGTTCTATATTCTCCACCGCGTGACTGGTGA
>JAQVXF010000214.1 GCA_028709355.1 Syntrophomonas sp. | reverse complement strand
TCTGGTACGGTTTCAGGAAGAACTTCCTGTGCGTATCCGGGTCCAGGAACGAGTTGAGCGCAGTGCCCCAGTCGTCGTGGTGGAACAGCACGGTCGCGCCGAGCTGCGCCATGTTCTCGTCGAGGGCTTTGATCTCCCAATCCGTCAGGAAGTCGATCAGGTGTGCCGGGATTGCCGGGCGCCGCATATATTTTACCGATAGCGGGACTCTGGGCCAGTTTCCACACCAGGGCGTGCTCCCGCCCCCCGGAACCGATCACCAATACATTCATAGCCAAGCTCGCTCGCCTCCTGCTCTTAATGCTTGAAGTGGCGCATACCGGTGAATACCATGCTAATACCGTGGCGGTTGCACTCGTCTATACTGAGTTGGTCGCGGATGGAACCGCCGGGTTGGATGATGGCGGTGATACCCGCCTGGACGGCCAATTCTACCGTATCGCTAAAGGGGAAGAAAGCATCCGAAGCCATCACTGCCCCCTGGCACGCCTCCCGATTCTGCAGGGCGATAGCCGCCGAACCCACCCGGTTCATCTGTCCGGCCCCGACCCCGATGGTCATAAGGCCTTTGGCGACCACGATAGCATTGGATTTGACATGTTTAGCCACTTTCATGGCGAACACCATCTCTTTGATCTCAGCCGCACTGGGCGCCTTGTCGGTGACCACCTGGAGGTCGGCCGGGTCTGCACTGCCCAGGTCGCTCTCCTGCACCACGAATCCGCCCTCCACGCTCTTGACCTGCATCTCCGCCACATTCTGCACGGGCAGTTCCAGGACCCGCAGGTTCTTTTTGGCCTGCAGGACCTCCAGCGCTTCCGGAGCATACCCGGGGGCGATAACACATTCCATGAAAGGCTCCGCCACCTTGCGGGCAGTGGCCAGGTCCACCGGTCGATTGAAAGCGATTATCCCCCCGTAAGCAGAGACCGGATCGCCGGCGAAAGCCCGCTCGTAGGCTTCGGCCAGGGTGTTTGCTACCGCCGTCCCGCAGGGATTGGTATGCTTGATGATAACGCAGGCGGTGTCATCGAATTCCTTGACCAGCGCCCAGCCGGCCTGCACATCGACTATATTATTGTAAGACAGTTCCTTACCGTTCAACACCCGGGCATCGGCCAGGCCCAAGCCGGGATTCATATTGCGATAGAAAGCCGCCTTCTGGTGCGGATTTTCGCCATAGCGCAGATCGTAGACCTTCTCCCCGGCCAGGACCATATTGTCAGGGAACGGCACCCCCTGCAAGCGGGCCAGATAGGAGGAAATCATGGCATCGTAAGCGGCGGTATGGGAGAAAGCCTCGCGGGCCAACTGGAATCTCATCCCCCCGCTCACCTGCCCCGTCGCCTGCAGTTCCTGCAGCACCAGTCCGTAGAACTCCGGTTTGACGATTATCACCACATCCTGATAGTTCTTGGCCGCCGACCGGACCATGGTTGGACCGCCGATGTCGATGTTCTCGATGGCATCCTCCAGACTGACGTCGGGATTAGCGATGGTCTCCCGGAAGGGATACAGGTTGACCACCACGATATCGATGGGTTCGATGGCATTGGCAGCTATCTGCTGCAGGTGGTCAGGGGTGCGGCGAGCCAGGATGCCCCCGTGGATCTTGGGATGCAGGGTCTTCACCCGCCCGTCCAGGATCTCCGGGAATCCGGTCAGGTCAGCCACTTGCCGGACCTTGATGTCTGCTTCCTGCAGGGTCTTGAAGGTGCCGCCGGTGCTTATTAACTCGTATCCCAACTGTTCCAGGCCCCGGGCGAACTCGACCACCCCCTGCTTGTTGGACACGCTGATCAGCGCTCTCTTCATGGAATCAACCTCCTAAATAATGTGTACCTTTCGGCCCTCTATGTAGACCCGGCCTTCCGCCAACAACTGCAGTACTTGCCAGTAAAGCTGGTGTTCCTGCACCAAGATGCGTTGGGCCAGGCTATCTTCCGAATCATCATCTTCCACCGGCACCACCGCCTGCTTGATAATGGGACCGGTATCCATTCCCTGGTCCACAAAATGTACGGTGCAGCCACTGTATTTGACCCCATAGTCCACTGCCTGGCGCTGCGCATGCAGGCCTGCAAAGGAAGGCAGCAGGGCGGGGTGGATATTCAACACCCGGTCTGGGAAAGCACCCAGCATGACCCGACCCACCAGCCGCATATAACCGGCCAGAACTACCATGTCAATGTTCTCGGCTTGCAGGTGGCGGACCACTTCAGTTTCGTAATCATCACGGTTGGTATAAGTGCGGGGATCAATGTGCACCGCCTTGATACCCAGTTGCCGGGCTCTGTCCAGGGCAGGGGCAGCGGCCTGGTCGCTCAGCAACAGGCAGAGGTCGGCATCCAACTGGCCCTTCTCGCTGGCTGCATGGATGGCCAGGAAATTGCTCCCCCGCCCGGAAGCCAGCACCGCCAGCCGCAGCCGTTTGGGAGTAATCACCTGCCGCATATCAGCGCAGCCAGCGGTCGTCGAATCCGACCTGTCCGATCACTTTGGGTTCCTCGCCCACCATCCGCAGCCGCAGCATTATTTCCTTGACCCGGCCCGGTTCCACAACCAGCACAAAGCCGGTCCCCATGTTGAAGGTGCGCAGCATCTCCTGCGAGGCTACATTACCCAGGCGGGCAATCATATCGAATATGGGATGGGGTTCCAGGGCAGTGGTGTCGATCTCCGGCCGTAAACCGGTCGGCATTATCCGCTGCAGGTTTTCCACCAGCCCCCCGCCGGTTATGTGGGCCATGCCCCGGATCTCCACTTCCTCCAGCAAGGTCAGTACGGAAGTAACATAGATGCGGGTGGGAGTGAGCAGGGCTTCCCCCAGCGACATCCCCAGTTCCTCCACCTGGTGGTCCAGTTTCAGGCCCGCTTCCTCCAGCAGGACCTTGCGGGCCAGGGAATAACCGTTGGAATGGATGCCGGAGGACTTGAGCCCCACCAGGGCATCACCATGTTTTATAGTCGAGCCATTGATCAGCCGGGAGCGTTCCACTACCCCCACTGCAAATCCGGCCATATCGAAATCGTCAACCCCGTAGAAGCCCGGCATCTCAGCGGTCTCACCGCCGATCAGGGCGCAGCCCGCCTGTAGGCAGCCCTCGCTGACTCCCTTGACCAGGTCTTCGATCATCACCGGCTCCAACCGGCCCACCGCCAG
>JAQVXF010000213.1 GCA_028709355.1 Syntrophomonas sp. | reverse complement strand
AACATGGTGATGAGCCCTCTGGAAGTGATTCATTTGGGAGGTGTCACCAATGGTGAATATCAGTCTGCCGGACGGCCGACATAGGGAGTACCAGGAAGGAACCAGCCTGCTGCAGATAGCCGAGGACATAAGCCCGAAATTGGCCAAAAATGCGGTGGCGGCAGTCTTCAACGATAAAGTGACCGACTTGACTACCCTGGTGTACAAAGATGGCAAGGTCCAGTTTCTTGATTTTGATCATGAGAAGGCCCGTAACGTCTATCGTCATTCATCCTCGCATGTAATGGCCCAGGCGGTGAAAAGACTGTGGCCGGAAACCAAGTTCGCCATCGGGCCCGCCATCGACAAGGGTTTTTACTACGATTTCGATACTGACCACACCTTTACCCCGGATGATTTCGCCTTGATCGAAAAGGAGATGAACTCCATCATCAAGAGCGACTACCCCATCGTCCGGCGGGAGCTGTCCAAGGAAGAGGCGATCCAGTTCTTCGCGGATAGAAAAGAGGACTATAAAGTGGAACTCATCCGGGATCTGCCCGACGATGCTATCATTAGTGTTTACCAGCAGGGGGAGTTCGTGGATCTGTGCGCCGGGCCCCACCTACCTAGCACCGGCAAGGTTAAGGCGATCAAACTGATGAGCCTGGCGGGGGCCTACTGGCGCGGCGACGAGAACAAGAAGATGTTGCAGCGCATATATGCCACCTCTTTTCCCAAACAGGTGATGCTGGACGACTATCTGCATAAACTGGAGGAAGCCCGCAAGCGCGACCATCGCAAGCTGGGCAAGGAATTGGGGCTGTTCGTGCTGTTGGATGAGGGACCGGGATTCCCCTTCTTCCTGCCCAAAGGTATGGTGATCAGGAATGAACTGGAGAATTTCTGGCGGCAGGCCCATCAACAGGCAGGCTACCAGGAGATCCGCACCCCGATCATACTCAACCGGGAACTATGGGAACAATCGGGTCATTGGGACCATTATAAGGACAACATGTATTTCACCAAGATCGATGATCAGGATTTCGCGGTCAAGCCCATGAACTGCCCGGGGGGCATCCTGGTCTATAAACAGAACCTGCACAGCTACCGGGAATTTCCGCTGCGCACCTGTGAGATGGGATTGGTCCATCGCCATGAGATGTCGGGGGTGTTGCACGGTCTGATGAGGGTGCGCGCCTTTACCCAGGATGACGCCCATATCTTCATGTTGCCGGAGCAGATCATCGCCGAGATCAAAGGGGTTATGGAACTGGTCGACCTGTTTTATAAGCAGTTTGGATTTACCTACCACGTGGAGTTGTCCACCCAGCCGGAAAAATCCATGGGTACCAAGGAAGTCTGGGATGCGGCCACCGATGCACTCAAAGAAGCCCTGGAGGGCCAGGGTATGGCCTACAAGATAAATGCAGGGGACGGCGCTTTTTATGGCCCCAAGATCGATTTCCACCTCCAGGACTCACTGGACCGGACCTGGCAATGTGGCACCATCCAGCTGGACTTCCAGATGCCGGAGAAATTCGACCTCACCTATATCGGTGAGGATGGCGAAAAGCATCGCCCGGTCATGATCCATCGGGTGATCTATGGCAGCATGGAGCGTTTCATCGGTATAATCACCGAGCACTTCGGGGGAGCTTTCCCGGCCTGGCTGGCCCCGGTGCAGGTGCGGGTGCTGCCTATCACCGAGAAGCAGCATGAATATGCGGCCCAGGTGATGGACAATTTGAAGGCGGCCGGAATCCGGGCCGAATCCGACCCGCGCAGCGAGAAGATCGGGTACAAGATCCGGGAGGGGCAACTACAGAAGATACCCTACCTGCTAATCCTGGGCGACAAGGAAGTGCAGTCGGGAACGGTGGCGGTGCGCCATCGCAAGGAAGGCGACCTGGGCCAGCAGGGACTGGAAGCTTTCTCGGCCATGGTCAGTGCTGAAATCAAAGATAAAGTGATCAGATAGACGTTGCATCTGGGATAGGGATGTGTTAGTGTATTTCTTGGAAACATCAAGCAGGAGCCTGGCTTCTCACCTTACTACCTTGGGTTCGTAAGGTTATGAACAACAGATGTAGGAGGCTTGTCACAGTGCACAGGCCGGATGTATTTGTTGATGCATAAGAGAGCGGGCTTGATGGCCCGCTTTTTATATTTGCAGGAGGTGAATTGCTTATCAGCAAGGATTGGAGAGTCAACGAGGAGATCCGGGTAAAGGAAGTCAGACTGGTCAGTGAAGACGGAGAACAGCTGGGAATAGTTCCGATCCGCGAAGCTTTGGCCTTGGCCGAGGAGAAGAACCTGGACCTGGTGGAGGTGGCCCCTTCGGCCAAACCGTCGGTATGCCGTTTGATGGATTACGGCAAGTTCAAGTTCGAACAAAGCAAGAGGGAAAAGGAATCCCGCAAGAAACAGAAGATCGTCTCCATCAAAGAGGTCAAAATGAGACCCAACATTGAAGAGCATGATTTCCAGGTCAAAGCCAAGAATGCCCGGAAATTCTTGAGTGCCGGGGACAAGCTGAAATTCACCATCATGTTCCGGGGCCGGCAGGTAACCCACCCGGAATTGGGAGAGAAGCTGTGCATCCAGTTGGCCAAGGAGTTGTCCGATATATCTACGGTAGAGAAACATCCCAAGTTGGAGGGACGCAACATGGTGATGATTCTCGTACCCAGGTTGGATATCGATAAAACCGAGAAAGACAAAAGTGATAAGAAGGAGGACTAACCATGCCCAAAATGAAGAGTCACCGCGGTGCCGCCAAGAGATTCAAGAAAACCGGCAGCGGATTGATTAAGAGGTCCAAGGCCTATGCCAGCCACTTGCTCACCGGCAAGAGCTCCAAACGAAAGAGAAAGCTGCGTAAGGCCGGCTTGGTCAGTGAAGCGGAACAGAAGAATATTTCCAAGCTGATACCGTATTAATTCGTAAAGGGAGGACTTTTAGATGCCGAGAGTGAAGCGCGGAGTCACTTCGCACAGAAGACATAAGAAGATACTGAAGCTGGCCAAAGGTTATGTAGGCAGTAAATCCAAGTTGTTCCGGGTTGCCAATGAGCAGGTCATGAAGTCGGGAGCCTATGCCTATGCCCACCGCAAGCTCAAGAAACGGGAGTTTCGCCAGTTGTGGATCGCCCGCATCAATGCCGCCGCCCGGGATAACGGGACC
>JAQVXF010000212.1 GCA_028709355.1 Syntrophomonas sp. | reverse complement strand
GGTCCCGCAAAAGCCCAACTGGTGCGGGAAATTGATGCTTTGGGGGGCGAGATGGGAATAAACATCGACAAATCCAGCATTCAGATGCGCATGATAAACACCGGAAAAGGGCCGGCAGTCCAGGCCTTGAGGGCTCAAGCGGACAAACATGAGTATGGTCGGGAGATGATCAAGACTGTGCTGGGGCAACCGGGATTGGATTTGCTGATGGCTGAGGTGGAAGAAATCGTTTCCGAGGAAGGCCGGGTGACTGGTATTGTCACCCGCACTGGAGCCAAGTATTATTGCCAGGCTATTGTGTTGACCACAGGGACTTATCTCAAGGGAAGAATAATAGCCGGGGAGGTGGTCTATGACGGGGGCCCCGGCAATCAGTTTCCAGCGGTCAGGTTGTCAGATTCTCTGCGGGCGATGGGTATCAGGTTGGGGCGATTTAAGACCGGGACACCCCCGCGCATAGACCGCAAGACGGTAGATTTTTCCAGCATGGCAGAACAACCTGGAGACGATTACCCGTGGAAATTTTCCTTCATAGGTCCTCCGCCATCGCGTAAGCAACTTTCCTGCTGGTTGACCCATTCAACGGCTGAAACCCATCGTATTGTGATGGAGAACATCGGACGGGCACCGATGTTCACTGGTGTGATTCAAGGCCGTGGGCCTCGCTATTGCCCCTCTTTTGAAGACAAGGTGGTGCGCTTCTCCCACAAGTCATCCCATCAGCTCTTCATCGAACCCGAAGGCCGGGACACCGACGAGATGTATGTGCAGGGACTGAATACCAGCATGCCCGAGGATGTACAGATAAGAGTCCTGCGCAGTATCCCAGGTCTCGAGGAGGTACACTTGATTAGGACCGGGTATGCTATAGAGTATGATTATGTAATACCTTCCCAAGCCGGACCAAGTCTCGAAAACAAGGTGGTAGCGGGGTTATTTACCGCTGGACAGATAAATGGCACTTCTGGATATGAAGAGGCAGCGGCCCAGGGATTGATAGCAGGCATAAATGCGGCATTGAAGGTACAGCAGCGGGAACCTTTCATACTCAAGAGAAGTGAGGCTTTCATAGGGGTGCTGATCGATGATCTTGTAACCAAACAGGCGGATGAGCCCTACCGGATGCTGACTTCGAGGGCAGAATACCGACTGTTGTTGCGGCAGGACAATGCCGACCTGCGCCTGACCGCCAAGGGCAGGCAGATTGGATTAGTGGACGATATTCGCTGGGAATGCTTCCGGGATAAAGAGGTCAGCCTGAAAAGAGGTATCCTTCATTTGCAGGACACAACCTTTACCCCCGCTCATGTAGAAATGGAACGGTACCTGGCTGCTGGTGCCAGTGCTCCCCTTCGGGACCGTGTTTCACTGTGGGAATTGCTGCGCCGACCCGAAATTAAATTAGAAAACTTTATTGAGCTAGGATGGATGGAATCCAGCGATCCGGAAATTATGGACCAGATCCAAATCCAATGCAAGTATGAAGGTTACATCACCAAGCAGCTTGATCAGGTGCGGCGTTTCGAAAGACTGGAGAGCAAAGCGATTCCCAAGGACATCGATTATGACCAAATATATAGCTTGTCTAACGAGGCCCGGCAAAAATTAACGGAGATTAGGCCCCTCTCTATAGGGCAAGCTTCTCGGATCTCCGGTGTTACTCCAGCCGACACAAACATATTGTTGATATCTTTGGAGAAAAAGAGAACCGGGATAAAGTGATATGGAGATGATTGTACAGCAGTATTTGCAGATACTGACGGACGAAAACCAAAAGCAGAACTTGGTCAGTCGGCAGATCACAAGGGCTGACTTAGAACAGCATGTCAAGGATAGTCTGCAGGTGCTGGAGTGGTATTCGCTAGTTGGACAGACGGTCATCGACATTGGCAGTGGGGCTGGTTTTCCGGGATTGGTACTAGCCATGGCGGAACCAGGTTGCCAAATGACATTGGTCGAATCTGACTTGAAAAAGTGTGTTTTTCTACAGACAGCCATTGCCTTATTGGACCTCCCCAATGTCCAAGTGATCCGGCAGCGGGTGGAGACTCTGGGTCGAACCATCAGTCATAGGGACGGTTATGATGTGTGTACCAGTAGAGCGGTAGCCTCGATGCGGATTTTACTTGAATACGGAGTGCCTTTGATCAAAATTGGGGGGCTTCTTATGCTTTGGAAGGGCAGCCGCTATCAGACCGAGATAGATGAGGCTCAGACGGCTATGCAATTGCTGGGCGGCAAATTGGACGCTGTGCACACCTATAGTCTGGTGCATCCAGAGGACCGGGCACTTGTGGTGGTGCAAAAAGCCGGGCCTACCCCCCCGCAATATCCCCGAAAAATTGGCATACCAGCTAAACGACCGCTGTAAATGTCATCCAGGTACAAGAACCGTGCGCTAGTTTCGCTTGCCATAGAGGAGGACAAGTTATGATACCAGGCAATAAGGTGTTTTCGGGAGAACATGGTTCCCGAAGCCCCAAGAGGAACCACGCCAGAGCAGGCCACCCCTTTCCAGATCACTTATTCGACGATATCAGCAATTGTCTGAAGACAGGTATTTTACCGAAGCTGAGCACCAACTGAGGTCGTCCCTATTTCGTTTTGCCGAAAACATGAAATCACGGAGAGCTCTTTGGTATAATAACAGACAGCATTACTAGTAGCAGATTACCTTTGCGACCGCTTTGAAAAGGCGCTAAGTGAAGAAAGGTGGACCATAATGGCGCGTATCATCGCGGTTACCAATCAAAAGGGAGGGGTCGGCAAAACCACCACGGCAATAAATCTGGCCACCTTTATAGCCTTGGAAGGACACAAGGTATTACTGGTGGATGCTGATCCACAAGGCAATGCCACCAGTGGCCTGGGGATAAATCGCAAGCGGTTGAAATACTGCCTGCATGATTTTCTTGTCGATGGCCTGGAATTCTCACAGGTAATGACGGTTAGCCGGGTGGAGCGCCTGGATTTGATTCCAGCCACAATCGATTTGGCGGGAGCCGAGGTGGAGTTGGTTGACCGCCAAAACCGCGAACAGGTGTTGTCCCATGCCTTGGCGCCGATAAACGGGTACTACGACTATATAATTATAGACTGTCCCCCTTCATTGGGCTTGTTGACAATTAATGCATTGACAGCTTGTGACTCTGTTCTGATCCCCTTGCAATGTGAATACTACGCCCTGGA
>JAQVXF010000211.1 GCA_028709355.1 Syntrophomonas sp. | reverse complement strand
GGGAGATTCTGACAGGAGAAGGTGTTACTCAGGTGGATGCTAAGAATCATCACCTGGAATTGGAAAACGGAGAGGTTATTGAGTATAAAAGCTTGATTTGGGCGGCAGATCAAAGGACATTGTATAACATAACAAAAGGCATCTATACGCCCAGCTTCGAGAAACAACGCCTGCTTTCCCAAATAAGTAAAGGAGGCGATTCGGTTCTAACGGTCTTTCTTGGGATCAACCAAGATGAAAACTATTTCAAAGACCGGTGTGGTGCGCATATGTTTTATACGCCGAATACCGGGGGACTATCTTCGTTGCCTAACTGGGAGGAGATGGCCAATGGCGGGAGCAATGATATTTTCCGATGGATAGACGACTACCTGGAACGGACAACCTATGAAATATCTTGCCCGGTGATGAGGGATAAGACGCTAGCGCCTGAAGGAAAAACCGGACTCATCGTCAGCACACTAATGGATTACAGCCTGGTAAAACTCTTTGCGGAGAAGGGTGACTACCAACGATTCAAGGAATGTTGCACCCAAAAGATGATCAGTGTGCTGGAAAAGTCTTTGTTTCCCGGTCTTCTGGAATTTATCCTGTTTAGCTTATGTGCCACCCCTTTAACGATGGAAAAAGAAACCCATAACTCCGAAGGCGCAATAACAGGGTGGTCTTTTACAAATCCGGAGTTGCCTTCAGAACATCGATTCCAGAAGATTGCCAAGGCTGTCCATACTCCAATACCTGATGTCTATCAATGCGGACAATGGACTTTCAGCCCATCCGGTCTTCCTGTGTCGATTCTTACCGGAAAGCTGGCGGCGGATCTGGTGAAAAAGAAACGAAAATAATAATTAGAACTAATTTGGGAATAAAGCACCGATTGGTAAAATCACCGGTAGGATTTAAAGGAGGATTTGCTGCCATGGAAATGATATCTCTTATTGGTATGGCGATCCTTCTAATCATCTCTGTGATTCTATTTGCTGGGAATAATTTGACTCAGTAAACAGGCTTCATCATCGTAGGAAAACGTTCAGATTTTAAATCGTGGGGCTCAAGAGTATGGTTGTATCTGTGGGGGGTTTAGTATGAAAAATGGGAAGAGAAAATTATCATCGGATCAAGTTGAGGAATTACTTATTACATTGAAAGCTCGTTTCGATGAGAACATGGATCGCCATGAAGGAGTTGAATGGGCTCAAGTACAAGCCAAACTGGAAACTGATATGGAAAAATTGTGGTCAATCAATGACATGGAAACAACCGGCGGTGAACCGGATGTTATAGCTCACGATAGAGAAGCAGGGATGTACATTTTTTGTGATTGTTCTGCGGAAAGCCCCAAAGGCCGCAGAAATGTATGTTATGACCGAGAGGCGTTGGAGGCCAGGAAAGAGCACAAACCACATAACAGCGCCCTTGATATGGCGACCGATATGGGTATTGAGATTTTAACGGAACTTCAATACCGTGAGCTGCAGAAATTTGGGGAGTATGATACCAAAACATCGAGTTGGGTGAAAACACCTGATAAAATCAGAAAACTAGGGGGGGCCATCTTCTGTGATCGCCGCTACGACACCGTCTTTGTATACCATAATGGAGCCGATACCTACTACGCTTCAAGGGGTTTCCGGGGCTCCCTAAGTGTTTAAATCGCAGGAGACACGATGATGCAGCTACACCCGACGCTATCCGCGACTGGATCGGATTGGACGTTTCATGGATCAGCATTATGGTCATATAGATGTAACCACGATGCTGGAATTCGTGGCTGACTAAGACCAATATCCCAATTACATTTTACGACATGTCGATACCGCCGTCCCCATCTCATCAGTTACCCTGGCCTCGTTTGTCATGGTCCAGACGGAAGGCAGTATCCCATTGTTTCCATACTAAATTCACAAGGAGGAACGTGATGAAGAAAGTAAAAATGACGGTTATGAAGAAGGCTTTCTATCCAGACTTGATAGAAAAATATGAAAACCCAATCACTCATGCCTGCGATATGGTTGAGGGCCGAGTGTTCATGGCTAATGGCTGGCATAAGCCAGAAGGATTCTGCGATAGCGCGTGGAATAGTGTTTCCCCATTTGTGATGACGCTGGCTCATGGGGGCGAAGACTTCTATGATGGTTGGATGAAAAACAAAAAGTCAGCCATGATTTCATGCAATGATGGCTTCCGCCCAGTGAGCTTTCTGCTGGAGACAATGGATGAGGCTAACGGGGAAAACTAACGGCTGAAAGACGACATTGTTGCTGGCTGGACTGATTGGTTGGCGAATTGGCAACAGTTAAACTAAGGGGATTATTCCATCGTAACAACCGATTGGGAAGGGGCAGCGATAGGGGGACAGCAGGATGTCCGTATTGTGCAGCGCGGTCCTATAGTGAGCATAAGGCATCCTCAATGGATGGAGTCTGAGCCGCGGCAGGATATTCCTATTATGATTTTTCAGATTAATCAATGGAACTCTTTGCAAAAAGAAGAATTCAGTGTGGGCGCCGCGCCTATAATACCTCACGAATTAGGGCGCAATTCTCGTTATGTATTTGTTCTGCCAGCTCGCTATAATTTTGCATTTCCAACTGGATTCGAGGAAGTTGAGACAATCCTTAGCAATAAACCGCTGTATCCCGATGATACTTTTATTTGATTCATTACAAAACACTTCTGCTGATACACGATTTGGGTGAGGAAGTAATTGCCTGAGTGGATAGCTCTAATTGAAGGAGCTCTAATTTGGGCTTAAGAAAAATATCGGGGGTAAATATATGAATAAAAAATTTACGATTAGGAATGAAGAAGAAACTGATTATGAGAGAGTAGAAGAGATCACCAGGAAGGCTTTTTGGAATTTATATATTCCAGGTTGCATTGAACACTATCTGGCTCATGTCATGAGATCCCACCAGGACTTTGTGCCGGAATTGGATCTGGTGATTGAGACTGATCACCAGGTTATCGGGAATATAATGTACACGAAGGCAAAACTGGCAGATAAGTCAGGGGAAGAAAAAGAAATCCTTACCTTCGGTCCAGTTTGCATTATGCCCGAATACCAGAGGATGGGATATGGGAAAAAACTGATGGAGTATTCTTTTGAACAAGCGGTTGCACTTGGTTATGATGTGATCGTGATTTTTGGAAATCCGAAGAATTATGTGAGCTGTGGCTTTAAGAGCTGTAAAAAGCATAATA
>JAQVXF010000210.1 GCA_028709355.1 Syntrophomonas sp. | reverse complement strand
ATGAGGAAGAGGAAGACGACGACGAAGACTAAATTGTAATCGAACCTCGGTTAAACTGAGCGCCGGCGGATTTTCTCCGCCGGCGTTCTTCTGTTTTCACCTTTGATCTTCACGGCATCACATTTCCATCACATTTTTGGTTTATGATGGGGGTAGTGCCGGCCGACGGCAAACCGACTACGGGGGGTTGACTCATGGGCAATACCAGGATATTGATCGTTGATGATGAAGCCCTGATCAGGGATCTGATCAAAGAGTACCTGAGCGTGGAGGACTACGCAGTGGACGAAGGTGCGGACGGGCAGCAAGGGCTGGAGATGTTCCAACGTTATGACTATGACCTGATCGTCCTGGATGTGATGATGCCGTTCATGGACGGTTGGAGCCTGTGCCGGGAGATCCGCCAAGTATCTTCGGTGCCCATCATCATGCTCACCGCCCGAGGGGAAGAATATGACAAGTTGCTGGGATTTGAACTGGGGGTTGACGATTACCTGACCAAGCCTTTCAGTCCCAAAGAACTGCTGGCCCGGATCAAAGCCATCCTGCGCCGTGCGGCTGCCAATGAATCCGGTCCCCAGGCCATCTTCGAAGGCTTGGTGCTGGATTTCGATGCCCGTACCGTCAAGGTGGATGGCCAGACAGCCAGCCTCACCCCCAAGGAGTATGAACTGATTACTTTCCTGGCCCGTCATCCCCGCCAGGTCTTTTCACGCGAGCAGCTGTTGGATTCGGTGTGGGGATATGATTATGCCGGTGATACCCGTACTGTCGATACCCATGTCAAAATGCTGCGCGAGAGCCTGGGCGTTTATCGGAACTACATCGTCACCGTATGGGGTACTGGATATAAATTCGAGGCGGAGGGCAAATAATGAATAGTATCCGTTCCAAGCTATGGGCAGGGATGATGAGCCTGGTGGTTATGGTCCTGGTTCTGTTGTGGCTTTTCCAGGTGGTCTTCCTGGAAAACTTTTATACCCAAATGAAGGTACATGATATAAAGGCCAAATCCGCCGCTATCACCGATTTACTGGAGCAAGACCCCAACGAATTCGGCGACCGCCTGGAAACTTTAGCCTACGACAACAACCTTACGATCGAACTGCTGGATCTCAACGGCAGAACCTTGTACCAGACGGCGGCGCTGATGAATGGTCAGATGATGCAGATGCGCAGCTTGCGCAATCAGGTCTATGAGAGTGCCTTGATCGGGACCGAAAGCACGGTGGGCTTCTCCCACCCCCGGCTGGGCAATGATTACCTGATCATCGGGATGCCGGTCGGCAGCGGGGAGCAGATATCGGGAGCCTTGATATTAAATGTTCCCTTGGCGCCGGTTGCCGACACCGTCTCCATTTTGAAGCGGCAGTTGGTTTACATCTCGTTTATCCTGCTGGGGGCCGCCCTGCTGATTTCCTTCCTGCTGGCCCGCACCTTTGCCCGGCCGGTGGTGGAGATAAACCTGACCGCTGAGAGGATGGCGACCGGTGATTTCTCGGCCCGGACCGCCATCACCCAAGAGGATGAAATCGGGCAGCTGGCCCGCACAATCAATCATCTTGGTGAACAGCTGGCCCAGATCGATACCCTGCGCAAGGATCTGATCGCCAACGTGTCGCACGAATTGCGCACCCCCCTGAGTTTGATCCAGGGTTATGCCGAGACCTTGCGGGATGTGACCGGTGATTCCCCTCCCAAAAGGGATAAACAGCTGGGAATCATCATTGAAGAAAGTCAGCGGCTGGGCCTCATGGTCAATGACATCCTGAATCTCTCCCAACTGCAGTCGGGGCAGATGCCGCTGCATCGGGACAACTTCAAGGTGGGGGTGCTGATCGACCGGGTAGCGCAAAGATACGAACTGCTCAGTCAACAGGTCGGAGTTGCAGTCCGGGTGGAGGTGGCCGACAACCTGGCAGCCAACGCCGACCAGACCAGGATCGAGCAGGTCTTATACAACTTGATCAGCAATGCCTTCAACCATGTTGAGCCCCACGGCTGCATCACTCTATCCGCTCTACCCGTCCATAACAAGGTCCGCCTGGAGGTCACCAACAGCGGTCCGGGTATTGATGCTCAAGACCTGCCCCATATATGGGAGCGTTACTATAAATCACCCCAACCACGAGCGTCCACCACCGGCACCGGGCTGGGACTGGCAATCGTCAAAGCGGTACTGGAGTCCCACGGAGCACCTTTTGGAGCCGACAGTCCCGAAGAGGGACCCACCACCTTCTGGTTTGAACTGGATGCCGGTGATCGAGCTTGATGATTTTCATCGATATTTCCCGGTTCTATCATACTTCTATCACATTTGCCGTCTATACTCTAACCATAGCCTCAAACCTAACAAACTAAGAATAGGGAGTGAAAGTGATGAAAGGAATCAAGAAATGGGTAGCGGCCCTTACCGTAGCCGCAGTACTGGGCGCAGGCGGAGCAGCCTATGCCGCGAGTGCCTTGACCCCGGCGGAGATCGCCGCCAATCTCACCGGCAAGAGCGTGACCGAACTGCAGCAGCAGCGACAGGCCGGCAAGACTTACGGAGCCATCGCCAGTGAAGCCGGCAAACTGGATGAATTCAAGACTCAGATGATAGAACAGAAGAAACTCATTCTGGATGAGCGGGTAGCCGCCGGTAAACTGACCCAGGAACAAGCTGATACCATCTACAAGAACCTGCAGGACAACCAGGCCAACTGCGATGGCAGCGGCAATGGCAATGCCAGGATAGGTCAGAAGGGCGGAGCCGGATTTGGGCAGGGGCAAGGCAGCGGGATGAGATTAGGCGCTGGAACCGGCAACGGCCAAGGCTTGGGTAATGGAACTGGCAACGGCCAGGGCATGGGTAACCGGGCCGGCAATTGCGACGGGACTTGCCTGAATAGCTAAACTGATCCAGCCCCAAAAATTCTCTCAAGAGAACCAGCCAGGAGAGCAGCCGCTCTCCTGGCTTTTTTGCGGAGTTGCGGATATCGTCGACCACCCGGTGCAATCCTTTTTATCTCCGTTCCTTACAAGGCACTGTTCGCCGAAATAAATATGTTGTATTCTAGAGGTCAGGTGGATAGGGAAACAAACCCAGGGGAGGAAATTTCGAGTGGCCAATCCAGCTATTGAACCGCGGACAATGCAAAAAAGTGTCAAAATCTTTGTCGGGCTCCTGCTCTTTCTGTCCATCGCGGCGGTGCTGGGAGTGCTGACCACTTCCGA
>JAQVXF010000209.1 GCA_028709355.1 Syntrophomonas sp. | reverse complement strand
GGCTCAATCCGGGACAGGATCAAGGCCAGCGGATAGCCCACCAGCAGGCACAGCAGGGTGGATTTGAGGGCAATAACAATCGAGCGCCATAATACCTCCAGATAAAGAGGATCGGCAAATTTGCGGTATCCCTCCAAGTCGAGAGCATAACCACCGCCCGGGGCTGGTGAGAATAAGCTATAGAAGAGCACCATAAAGACGGGGACCAAAATGAACAGAACGGTCCACAGCAAGTAGGGCGAGGCACTGAAGCGTCTAAGCATCGGCCGGCCGCTCCTGTTTTTTCATGATGTGAATGTCATCGGGGTTGAAACGGATCCCTACCTCGGTATCCTCCCGGGCCTTGAGGGTGCTATGGATGAGCCATTCCCGGTTTCCTTCCAGCACCACCATTTCATAATGCACGCCTTTGAATACGATCGAGTCAACTATCCCCCGCAGCATGCCCTCCTCGGCTGGAACCAGCTTGATGTCCTCGGGACGGATGACCACTTCCACCGGTTGGTCGACGCCAAAGCCGGCATCCACGCATCTGAAACGCTGGCCGGCAAATCCGACCTCATAATCGCCGTACATGATCCCGTCCAGGATATTGCTCTCGCCGATGAAATCCGCCACGAAGGCGTTAACCGGTTCGTTATAAATGCTTACCGGACTGCCGAACTGTTCAATCTTCCCCTTATTCATAACGATGACCTGGTTGGACATGGTCAGAGCCTCTTCCTGATCATGGGTGACATATATGAAGGTGATGCCCAGTTCCTGTTGCATGTATTTGAGCTCCACCTGCATCTCTTTTCTCAATTTGAGGTCGAGAGCCCCCAAAGGCTCATCCAGCAACAGCACCTTGGGTTCGTTGACCAGCGCCCGGGCGATGGCCACCCGCTGCTGCTGCCCACCGCTCAGAGAATCGATGGCCCGCTTTTCGAAACCGCGCAGATTGACCAGTTCCAGCATCCGCCCCACCCTTTTTCGGATCTCCTGCTCCTCCGCCTTCCTAAGGCGCAGGCCGAAAGCTATGTTTTCGTAAACGTTCATGTGGGGAAAAAGCGCATACTTCTGGAAGACCGTATTAATCGGTCTTTGATAGGGCGGGACCGATGTGATTACCCGGTCTTCAAACAGGATGTCGCCCTCGGTAGGCATTTCAAAGCCGCCAATCATGCGCAGCACAGTCGTCTTTCCGCTGCCACTGGGACCCAGTATGGTGAGGAAATCCTCAGACATGACGCAAAAGTTGAAATTGTCCACCACTCGCTGCCCGGAAAATTCCTTGGCCAGGTTCCGGCCTTCGATTACCCTTTTCTTCACACCCAATCCTCCGCCCAATAGCTATGGAAACTCCAGGGGATGCCCCGACGACTTTCTTCGACCAAGTTTCATTTTCATTTATTGCAGCAGTCACGTCAAGAAGAAAGGATGATTGCAGCCATGTTTTTTGCGATTGCCAAATGGTCCCAACCAAACTATCATTCTATTAGCAAGATAATTTGGCAATGATGGAGTTGAAGGTTTTGGCTGCATTTGTAGTGCGATATTATTATTCTTTAAAAGACGATTCCGATTGCATTGATTCGCTGGCAGACATCCTGACTCAACATTCGTATACGGCGATCACCGGTGAGGCTACCCCGGATTTTGCCAATCCAGGCGGTTTCTTTGGCAGGCTGACTGATTACTCTGGAAAAATGGCCATCCTGGCGGTCAAGACCCCGGATGCCACAGGAGACTGGGTCGGATCATTACGCCATCTGCAGGATCTGGAAAAACAGTCCGACATGTGCTACGACGACCTAATGGGCCAGCTTACCTTATTGGCTACCGGAGATGGCAATTCAGCCCAATTATTGGAGGAGGCACTGCCTTTGCTGCCCTGCCGGGAGTTGGAATTCCCAACCGGTGAAGCTCCCCTGTTCAAGTTGCATATCGACAGGAACGACACGGAGGCGGTTTATGTTTACCGCTCTGGAGAAATTGGACCCTTGACTCCTCTGCTGGTTCGCCGCTTACCCAACCTGCACGCCCAAATGATCTATCTCGGCGAACTCAATGGGCTGTTGCGGGACCGGGCCAACACCATCTGTCTGGAGAAAGATGCTCTGAGCAAGAAACTAATCAGCATCCTCCATACCCAGTTGGTAATGAACCAACCTTCCGTTGATATCAACCAGGCATTGGAGGATCACATCAAGGAATTGGCCAGCGCTTTCGCCAAACTAGTGGCTGACGAGAGACTGGTGATCGATGGAGTCCAGCGCTTGGAGACCATGCTCAAAGGAGCAGAGAGGCGATTCCGGAATGAGCCGGCCCTGCGTTTGGGGCCGGAACAGGTTAGGGAAATGCTGGCGGAATACTATAAACGTTTGGAAGGTCTGGAGGAACTGCGGGAACACCTAAATATGGTGGAACAGAACTATCATGAGGCCATCGCGGTTGTGCAGGGCAGGATACAGGTCATGAACAGCCGTACCAATTTAGAAACCCAGAACAAGATTCGTGAGTTATTGGATGTAAACCTTGAAATGCAAAAGAAAAGCATGGTCTACCAGTTTGCGGCCGGACTGATCGAATTCATAGTATTGGCTTACTACAGCCTCTCCATCTGGACCAACGTGGCACCGGTGGCGGCCGCCGTGATTCCCGGTTGGATCAAGCTGGTCTTCGTGTTCCTTTTCTCCGGTACCACTGTGTTGGTTACCCATTTTCTGTCCGAATACCTCCAGGGCGAAATCCACGTGCGCAGAAGACTGATCGTATTCGGCTTGATTCTGGCCGTCATCCTGATAAGCATATTCCTGGGTACCTGGTCGGCCAATCTCACTCCTGGGGTGCATGCGACCGTCCCCGCTCACTGATCAGTCCAACAAGGTGACGGCCTTGAGTCTCTCTTTTAGTTTCTTGAGGTGCCCGGCCTCTTCGCGGGCTATCTGCTCCAGCATCAATCTGGTCTCCGGGTCTTCGACTTCCTTGGCCAGGTTGGTATAGCGTTCCATGGCATTCTTTTCGGCTTCTATGGACAACTCCAGGGCTTCTTTGAGGTTCATTGATTATTCCCCTTTCCAACGCATTCTGGATTAATCGGCTTATTGAGATTATAGCAGGTTACTGGAGAAATATTTAACCTTAGGGTATCCCCAGAGTACAGTACTATTCGCCCGATTTCTCCAGATAGGTATCACTGAGGATCCTCCCGTCACTTATTTCCACCAGCCGGTCACTGCGGTCGGCC
>JAQVXF010000208.1 GCA_028709355.1 Syntrophomonas sp. | reverse complement strand
GAGAAAAGGCTGATGACCGTACCGGGTATTGGCAAAAAGACCGCCCAGCGGTTGGTTTTTGAACTCAGGGATAAAGTAGGCAAAGGTCTGGGCATGGTGTTTGCAGCGGCTGAAGAGGCGGCTCCTATGGAGGAATTGCTGGAAGCATTGGAGGCACTGGGTTATCAGCGGGCGGAGGTGTTCCCACTGGTGATGAACCTGAAGTCCCAGGGTGAATTGAGTGGCCCTGTCGAAGACAATATAAAAAAGGTGTTGCGCCGCCAGGCTCAGCAGATGAAGAGATAGGGAGAGGACCGCTTTGGAGGAAGAACGGCTGCTGGCAGCCCAGGCAATCGGTGACGAAGACAGCGTCGACATAGCTTTGCGGCCGGTACGCCTGGCAGATTACATAGGCCAGGATAAGGTCAAAGACAACCTGGCGGTTTTTATCACCGCTGCCCGGGCTCGGAAACAGAGCTTGGACCATGTGCTGCTCAGCGGACCGCCAGGTTTGGGCAAGACCACTCTGGCTACCATCATAGCGCAGGAGATGGGCAGTTCGATTCGGAGAACCTCGGGTCCGGCTATCGAAAGGCCGGGTGACCTGGCGGCCATCCTTACCAACCTTGAACCGGGCGACGTTCTCTTTATTGATGAGATTCACCGAATGAACCGCAGCATAGAAGAGATCATGTACCCGGCCATGGAAGACTTCTGTATAGATATCGTAATCGGCAAGGGGCCGGCCGCACGAACCCTGCAGATCGACCTGCCGCCATTTACCCTGGTAGGAGCTACCACTCGACCAGGGTTGCTCAGTTCACCCCTGCGGGACCGTTTCGGGATCAACTTCCGGCTGGATTTCTATCGCGAAGAAGATCTGGCCCGGATCATTACCCGGGCTGCAACTATTCTTAACATCGCCATCGACACCAACGGGGCTGCCGAGATTGCCCGCTGTTCCCGGGGAACTCCCCGGGTGGCCAATAGACTGCTGAAACGGGTTAGTGATTTCGCTCTGGTGAAAGGCTCCGGCCAGATTGACCGGGAAGCAGCCGGCTTGGCACTGACCATGCTGGAGATCGATGCCTGCGGCTTGGATATGGTGGACCGGATGATTCTGGACGCCATCATCACCAAATTCGATGGCGGCCCGGTGGGACTTGAGACTTTGGCGGCCAGCGTTTCTGAAGAGACCGACACCTTGACAGATGTTTATGAACCCTATCTATTGAAACTCGGGCTCATAAACAAGACGCCGCGGGGACGGGTGGCAACCCCCCAGGCCTTTCGAGTGATGGGTTATGCCCCCTGGCAGAACAATATCGAACCCACTTTGTTTGAAGAAGAAGGCGACTGAGCAGTAATTATGGCGCGTGCCGGGGTTGGATGTTGCGCCAAGAATTCGGATGTGATTGGTTATGACCCGGGTTTTGTTGCATATATGCTGTGGTCCCTGTGCCAGCTATCCAGTTCCAGCCCTCAGGGAGGAGGGACTGGAACCAGTCGGTTATTTCCACAATCCTAATATTCATCCCTACCGGGAGTGGCAGCAGCGCCGGCAAGCTTTGGAGAAATATGCTGACATCGTGGACTTGAAAGTGATCTATGATGAGGCTTACAATCCCCGCGACTATTTCCAGAACGTCGCCTTTCGGGAAAGCCAACGCTGTTTCATCTGTTATCGGATGCGGCTGCAGCAGGCCGCTCACATCGCCCGGCGGGGACGGTTCGACTGTTTTTCGACGACCCTGCTGGTGAGCAAGCATCAGAAGCATGAAATCATTCGAGAACTGGGGGAAGCTATTGGGATCGAATATGGAGTACCTTTTTTATATCGTGACTTCCGGGTAGGCTTCAAACAATCCGGTGAAAACGCCCGCGCCATGGAACTGTATCGGCAACAATATTGCGGATGCCTTTACAGCGAGGTGGAACGCTATGCTCCGGCTGAGATCCGTCGCCAGTTGAAATGATCCTGGCAGTAAGGCCGGCCCATCAGCCCAGGGCCACCAAAAAGAAGTTGGCCGCGAACAAGGGGATCACCAGAAGAAATGAATGAGATTAATAATAGCAGCTCAATATTTAGCTTGAACTCTTATCGGTATGACCTGCCCCCGCATCTGATAGCCCAGTACCCGGTGGACCCACGCGACAGGTCCAGACTCTTGGTCATGGACAGGACTTCCGGTGATCTGCAGGATCGGATATTTGCTGAAGTGACCGACTTTTTTAAGACCGGGGACACTTTGGTTCTTAATCGGACCAGAGTCATACCGGCCCGCTTATTTGGCAACAAGGAGACTGGGGCTGCAATAGAAATCCTCCTGTTGGTCAAGAGGGAGGAAGGCTGGGAGGCGTTGGTGAAACCGGCCCGGCGTATGAAGAGAGGCGCTGTGGTGAAGTTCCCCGGTTCCGATGTATCTGCGGAAGTAGCGGAGGTGCTGGAGGGCAATGGTTGCCGCCTGCTTCGCTTCAACAACTGTCCGGACATGGACGGTTTTCTGACCCAGGCTGGTCAGATGCCCCTCCCCCCCTACATTGACCGGGAGACAGAAGCGGGCGACCGGGAGCATTACCAGACTGTCTACGCGCGCGAACCGGGTTCTGCTGCCGCTCCTACTGCCGGACTTCATTTTACCTGGGCCCTGCTGGAGAAGTTACAGGCCAAGGGGGTGGAGATCGTCACCGTGGTGCTGCATGTAGGATTGGGGACCTTCCGCCCGGTGAGCTGTGATGATATCAGGGAACACCAGATGCACTGCGAGAGTTATCACGTGAGCCCCGAGACGGCCCTTATATTGAACAGAACTCGTGATCGGGGGGGCCGGATCATAGCAACAGGCACCACCGTGGTCCGCACCCTGGAAACCATCTATACTGCGGAAGCTGGTTTCTCCAGCGGCGGTGGGATAACCAATAAATTCATCTACCCAGGTTATACTTATGGCGCGGTAGATGGCTTGATCACCAATTTTCATCTGCCCGGTTCTTCGCTGCTGATGCTGGTCTCGGCCTTTGCTGGTCTGGACCATACCCTGGAGGCCTATCGTCACGCGGTTGCCCAGCAGTATCGATTCTTCAGTTATGGTGATGCTATGCTCATTATCTGATCCCAGACTGATAGGCCGGGACGCAATAGGAGGAGTATTTCTGCATTTTGAGGTTGTCAAAAACGAGCGTTGCAGTGCAGCCCGCTTGGGCAAGATAACTACCACGCATGGGGTTTTTACTACCCCCATGTTCATGCCGGT
>JAQVXF010000207.1 GCA_028709355.1 Syntrophomonas sp. | reverse complement strand
GTAGTTGGCTATGATCTGATTGTTGTTGGCCAGCAGTTGGTCGGCGTTACGCAGGGTTTCATGCTGTTTGCGGTAAAGTATGTATGCTTTGGCGGTCTTATAGTGGCCATTCTTGACCAGTACCTTTTCGACCAGATCCTGTATCCCTTCAACCGTAGCCACCTGTTCGTCATCGAAATACTGGGCGATATCCATGACCTTCTCCGCTAAACTCTCGGCGGTCCGGTAATCCTTGCCCCCTACCGCCCGGGCGGCTTTGAAAATGGCATTGGTCAGTTTCTCCTTTTCGAAAGAGACCACGCGGCCATCCCGCTTTCTTATACTGGTGATATCCATTATATCCTCTCCATTCATTTACGCTATATATATGGTGTTCCGCTCATTGACTACACTATATATAGTACCTGTATTTATCTAGGGAGGCAATACTGTTTGTAAAAAAAAGTTGGCTTTTGTTTTCACAACCACCCATTGCGCCTGCGCAAGAAAGCCTGCCGGAATGGCATCAGCTGATGCTCCCTTCCCGGCAGGCCTGGAAACCTACTGTCAATATAATATTCCACTCAGCCATTCAGATGATTTAGCCCATCCTCTTGCTCATCAATGCCTGGATTTTTAATGGCAATCCGAACAGGTTAATGAATCCTTCGGCATCCTTCTGGCTGTATATCTCATCCGCGCCGAAGGTGGCCATCTCTTCATTGTACAGAGAATAAGGCGAACGGGAAGCGACTGCAGTACAGCTGCCTTTGTACAATTTAACCTTGACTTCGCCGGTCACCGTCTGTTGGGTAACGTCCACAAAAGCGTCCAGGGCTTGCTTTAATTTGGAGAACCAGTTGCCGTCATAGACCAATTCCGCGTATTTAGAGGCCAGCTGTTCTTTCATCTGCAGGGTACGGCGATCCAGGGTCAACCGTTCCAACTCTTCATGGGCGGCAAACAGGATGGTCCCCCCGGGAGTCTCATATACTCCCCTGGACTTCATCCCCACCAGGCGATTTTCCACCATGGTGACTATGCCCACCCCGTTGGCTCCCCCCAGCCGGTTGAGCTCGGTCAGCAATTCTACCGGTCCCATGCTCTGACCCCCGATCGACTTGGGGATGCCCTGTTCGAATCCGACCACTACATAGGTGGGCTGGTCCGGTGCCTCCTCAGGGGGTACGGTCAGGGTATAGAGATGGTTCTGGGGCTCGTTCCAGGGATCTTCCAGGTCGCCCCCCTCATGAGAGATATGCCACAGGTTGCGGTCAGAGCTGTAAATTTTCTCCTTGGTGACCGGCACCTCGATGCCGTGCGCCTTGGCATAATCGATAGCTTCTTCGCGGGAGCGGATGGTCCATTCCCGCCAGGGGGCTATCACCTTAAGGTTGGGATTGAAGGCCTTAACCGTCAACTCGAACCGTACCTGGTCGTTGCCCTTGCCGGTGGCCCCATGGCATATGGCCACTGCCCCTTCCTTTTCAGCGATCTCCACCATCCTCTTGGCCATCAGCGGCCGGGCAAAGGAAGTACCCAGCAGGTACTTCCTCTCATATATGGCTCCTGCCTTCAGGACCGGAAACACGTAATCGGAGACGAACTCCTCCACCAAGTCCTCTATATAAACCTTTGAGGCTCCCGAGCGCAGGGCCTTATCCCGCACCGGCTCCAATTCCTCGCCCTGGCCTACGTTGGCACAGAAGGCGATGACCTCATAGCCATAATTCTCTTTCAGCCAGGGGATGATTATCGATGTATCCAATCCGCCTGAATAGGCCAGTACCACCTTGTCCATAGTTCTCCTCCTCAAAACGATTCATTAATGTACCATTAGTATAACTTGCTCCTGGCCGCTACCTACCTCTTTATCACAACTCACTCGGGCAGCCAGTTTCCCTAATATCATGGTTCATATCGTATACTCAGGGAGGGCCGCTCTCGACCAGCTTGGCCGGGGAGTCATTGATGGTCTTCTGCAACTCCGAGATAGTCAAGGCACTCTACATAGTAACGGCCATGATGGCCTTATGGGCGTGAAGACGGTTCTCCGATTCATCGAAGACGACCGATTGGGGTCCATCCATGACCTGGTCGGTTATCTCCTTGCCTCTTTTGGCGGGCAGGCAATGCATGACTATCGCCCCCGGATTGGCTGCTTCCAGAAGGGCCTGATTGACCTGGTAAGCCCGGAATTTTTTCTCCTTCTCATCAGCTTCACCTTCCTGGCCCATACTGGCCCAGACATCCGTGTAGATTATGTCTGCCCCTTTGACCCCCTCCCAAGGATCCGCCAGCACTTCCAGGCGGGCCCCGCTGGACTGAGCATCCTGGCGGGCCATCTGCAGCACCTGCTGGTCGGGCTCGAAACCAGGCGGACAGGCGATAACCATATCCATCCCCACCTTGGCGCATCCGTAGAGTAGCTCGTGGGCCACATTGTTGCCGTCACCGATAAAGGCCAGCTTCAATCCTTTCAGGGCGCCCTTGTGTTCCTTCACCGTCATCAGATCCCCAATCACCTGGGTCGGATGGAGCAAGTCGGTCAAACCATTGATGACCGGGATCGAAGCCCACCGGGCCAGCTCCAACACCTCATCATGGGCGAAAGTCCGGATCATTATACCATCCAGCATCCGGGACAGCACCAGGGCGGTGTCTTTAACCGTCTCGCCCCGGCCCAGCTGGATATCCTTGGGGCTTAGGAACAAGGCATGTCCGCCCAGTTGGTACATCCCCACCTCGAAGGCCACCCGAGTGCGGGTGGAGGACTTCTGGAAGATCATCCCCAAGGTCTTGCCGGCCAGCAGCGGGTGGGGGATACCCTGTTTCTGCAAGCGTTTCAATTCCAGGCCCACTTCCAGTATATAGGCTACCTCGTCGGCCTGGTAATCATGGATACTGATAAAATCCCGCCCTCTTAATTTGTCGCTGACCTGCATGCTCAAGTCCATCCCTCCGCCTATAGATTTATTCCCACTCCTGCAGAGCGGCTGATAAAATCGCCACCGCCTGCTCGATTTCTTCACCGGTTATGTTCAGGGGCGGTACGAAGCGCAGCACTTTACTCCCCGCCCCGATCAGCAGCAGACCCCTGCGCATGCAAATCGCGACCAGATCCTTAATGTCCCGGTCGAACTCGATGCCCAGCATCAGGCCTTTGCCCCTGACATCTATTATACGGCTATCTTGGAGTTTGTTAAGCTTTTTCAGCAGGTAAGACCCCATCTCTTGAACATTGGCCTGGAACTGA
>JAQVXF010000206.1 GCA_028709355.1 Syntrophomonas sp. | reverse complement strand
GGAGCATACAGTAGTCACTCACCATGCAGGGAAGGGGACACTGCACCATAACTTCTGCTGCCAAACCGCTCTGCAGCAGCGTTTGCAATTCGAGGCGGCTCAGTTCCAGGGAGGCGGTGATCCGGCTGACCCGATGGCTGGAGAGGAATTGCGCCGCGGCTGGATTGAAGATGTTGAGCCCGTACCCGGCCCAGATCTCGGCCCCAGCATCCTGGAACATTCTCAGGCTGCCCAAGTCATTGACTATCACCCCATCGATACCGGCTCGCGCTGCCAACTGCTTCAAATCGGCCACTGCGGGCAGATCCTTCTGGCTGACGATCCGGGGCGTCTCCAGGAACAAGCGGGTAGCGGTACCCTGCACCATCTGGGCGGCAGCGGCAATCGCCTCCGGGGTCCAATTATGTTGGTTCTGACGGAAGATCTCACTGCCCAGCACGACTTGCTCCATCCCCAAAGGCATGATCGCTTCCAGGGATGGCAGTCCGCCGACCCGGACCGTCAATTGCGGTGGGATTGTCACTGGCTGGATCGGCATCTCCTCTGCCCGGTGCCAATCCAGCTGGGGCAGGATCTCTACCGCGCTCTTGACTGGTTCCCGTTCCCCTTCCAAATCGATCACGTTCCCGTCCAGGGGTTGGAGCAGACTGGCGGCGGTATAGTTGCGGATGCGGTTTTCCTGGAGGTTCTCCATCTCCGCTTCATCGATCCGGTAGTCGCCAGGATCGGCGATGAGCCGGTCCAGAGCCCGCCGGTACGTGGAAACCAACCAGTGCAGGAAGGCGGCGCTGCGCATCCTTCCCTCTATCTTGAAGGAACACACTCCGGCCTCGACCAGTTGTTGGAGGTGAGGATAAAGGCACAGGTCTTTGTGGGCCAGGTAGTAGCGATAGCGCTCGCTGCCCAGCTCACCGCCCTGCAGTTGATACTGCCAGCGACACGGTTTGCGGCACTTGCCCCGGTTGCCGCTGGCGCCCGTCATGATGCTGCTCATATAGCACTGCCCGGTATGGGCTACGCACAGATCGCCATGGACAAAGAATTCTATTCCCAGGCCAGTCCCGGCCGATATGGCTGCGGTCTCCTCCATGGAGACATTTTTGGAGAGTATTACCCGGGTAAAACCATGTTCCGCCAGGAGCCGGACCGCCTCGAGGTTGGCGATGCCCATCTGTACGCTGGCATGCAGGGGGATGCCCAGGTCGAGGTCCCGGCACAAGCTGGCTATCCCCAAATCCTGTACGATCAAGCCATCCACGCCCAACTCCTTGAGAAAGAGCAGATAGTCGGTGATGTCGGTTATCTCGTCGGCCGGGTATAGGTTGTTGAGCGTTATATAGAGGCGGCGCTGGCGGCGGTGGGTATATTCCACCGCCTCTTGGAGCTGTTCGTCGCTGAAATTATATTCAGGGCGCAGTCCCCGCATGTTGAAACGTTTACCGCCCAGGTAGACAGCATCCGCACCGGCTTCGAGGACGCTGTGCAGCACCTCCATCTTGCCGGCCGGGGCCAGCAATTCAAGTTCATGCAAAGCCATGGTGTACTCCTTAATTATGGTGTTCTACAAAATAGTCAGCAGAAGCCGGATGATCATGCTCTGGACCAGCGAGAGAACCAGCAGCACGACGATAGGTGAGAAATCCAGCCCTCCGGCGGCGGGGATGAGTTTGCGGAAAGGGGCCATGATCGGCTCAGTCACGTCATAGACGAACCTGATCAACGGTTGATAGGGATTATGCCGTACGAAGGAGAGTATACAGCGGACAATCACCAGCCAGATGAGGACTTCAAATACGATGTTGACTACTTGAATGATCGATGTCGATTCCAAATAATTATCCTCCCTGCAATTAATCGGCGCCCAATTCGGCCGAACGCTGCCGAGCCTTATCGACCGCCGCGAAAAAGGCGGCTCTCAAACCACCGGCTTCCAGCTCTCGCAAGCCGGCGATGGTGGTACCCCCGGGGGACGTGACCTGGGCTTTGAGGACAGCCGGATGTTCCCCGCTCTGCTCCAGCATGGCGATGCTGCCCTTAAGGGTCTGCAGAACCAAGCGGCGGCTGATATCACTGCTCAATCCGGTACTGAGTGAGGCATCCATGAATGCTTCCGCCAACAGGAAAGCGTATGCCGGCCCGCTGCCGGATACCGCAGTGAGTGCATCCATATAGGCTTCCTCGATGATTAGGGCCACCCCCACCGTGGCCAGGATACCCTGAACCGCGTCCAGGTCCGCCGGACTGGCGTTCAGACCCCCGGCGATGGCAGATACTCCTTCCCCCACCAAACAGGGGGTGTTGGGCATCACCCGGATTACCCGTACTCCCGGGAGCAGCTCTTTTTCTATAGTGGCGGTCTTGATGCCGGCCGCGATCGAGACCAGCAGTTTATCCTGGCTCCAGTGGTCCCGGGTGGCCTGCAGCACAGCTTTGATCTGGCCTGGTTTGACCGCCAGGATGACCAGGTCGGAATTGGCCACCACCTCACCAGGGGTCGCTTCCTGGGCGTTGAATTCCCGGCCGAAAAGCTGGATCCGGGCCGGGTCCACATCGTAAATATGGACCGAACCGAAAGTGGTTGGAGCGCTGTTGATGCCCTTCAGCAGAGCGTAGCCCATTTTACCACAGCCTATTACCCCAAGGTTGGCCGGCATTATCTCTTGCCTCCGAAGGGATCTGACTGGAAGAAATCATTCTTGCGGGTTAGATTCTTGCTTTCGGCGGTGATCTCCACCGTGGAGGGCGCGAACAGGAAGATGTGTTGGCCCAGCTGCTGGCTGTGCCCGTCCAGCGCGTACACCGCACCACTGATGAAATCGATTATCTTCTGGGATAACTCAGGAGCAGTGGATTCGAAATTGACTATCACCTGTTTGCGATTCTTGAGATGGTCGACCAGAGCCTGCACCTCTTCAAACCGGTCCGGTTCGCACACCACTACCTTGGCTCCCTTGCCGGCGGCGTGCAGGGCCACCACATTGGCGGCCGCATTGGCCGATGAGCGGTTTTCGCGCTCCAGCGTCATGGGGCGCTGCTCGAACTCATATTCTTCCTCTACCTCAGACTGGATTCCCAGCCACTTCCAGACGCTGTCCATTACTCCCATCCTGTTGCCCTCCTGTTCCTTAGTCGGTCATACAATTAACTAAACAAAGCGCTGCCGATTCGGACCATATCAGCGCGTTCCTCTATGGCTACCTGGTAATCCTGCGACATGCCCATAGACAGATGGTGAAGTTCGACCTTG
>JAQVXF010000205.1 GCA_028709355.1 Syntrophomonas sp. | reverse complement strand
AGACTCCAGGGCGGAATCCAGGGAGGCCTCGCACAGCACCCAGTCGACCCCCAGCAGCTGCATCTGGTCCTGGTAGTACTGGCTGTCCATAGCCGGATCCAGGGGGACACAGACGGCGGTCTCGGTCACCGCCAACAGCATGGGCAGCAGAAGGCGGGGATCGCTGCTGATCAGGGCCACCCTCTCCCAAGGTCGGACCAGGCTCTGCAGGAAGGTCTGGGTATCCCGGCGCAGTTGGCGCAAGGCCGCGTAGGTCAGGACCGGGCCGTTGTGACATACCAGCGCCGGGTGGTCCGGGTGGGGACAATTGGCATCTATCAACTTGGAGAGACGGCCTTTTTGGGCAATCATGGCGGACTGCCTCCTATCATGGTGATGCTCCAAAATCTCTGCACTGTCGGTGGGAGCTGGCGCGAAGGACTCACCGTCAGCCCGATCACATGAAACGGTAGCGCAGCATGCGCAACCGGGTCACCAGGCCTAACTGGCCATGGCCGAGCAGAGCCGCTTGCAGCCGGGTATAAGCCTTATTTCCGTTGCCGAGGGCTTCGACATGGTGGCCCCGGGCGACCTCTGCCAGCGAATCCCGCACGATCGGGGATTGCATCAATTGCGCCAGTTGCTCCTTGATGGTCCCGTAGCGGTCTTGGGCGAACAGGTATTCATTATGGCAGCAGGTGCTGACAAACCGCAGCACCAGAAAAGCCAGCAGATCGCGGAATTCATCCAGCCGGTCGGCTGCAGCCAGTTGGCGGTAGTAGATATCCAATAGATTGTTATATCGTTGTGATAAGCGGGGACGATGGGAGTGGGTTATGGAACCGGAGTTCATGCAATAGACATAGAGGCAGCGATTGACCTGGACGATGTGGGGATCATGGGTGAACAGAAGCAGGTTGAAAAGGATATCTTCGCCGGAGATGGTGTGATTGGACTCGAACTTGACCCCGGCGGCACGGACAAAGTCATGGCGGTATAGCTTGCCCCACGCGGTTATCCCATAGGCGGGGGCGATGAAGTACTGGAACCGCCAGGCCCCGCTGCGGGTCTGGGCGGGGGTCAACGATCCATCGGTGATGGGACGCTCATCTCGCAGTACCCCGTCCAGCTTCTTGTTGTTGGCCACTACGATGTCGGCCCCGCTGCGGCGGGCTTGGTCCACCATAATCGCGATGGCATCGGGTTCCAGGTAATCATCCGAATCTACGAAGGTCAGGTATTCTCCCTGGGCTATCTCCAAACCAGCGTTGCGGGCCATCCCCAGGGTGCGGTTCTCCTGTTGCAGCGGTCTTATCCGGTCATCCCGGCCAGCGTATTCATCGATGATCAACTGGCTCTGGTCGGGGGAACCGTCGTTGATTATGATAATCTCCAGGTCCGGATAGGTCTGGGTGATGACCGAATCCAGGCACCGGCGCAGGTATTGCTCCACGTTGTACACTGGGATGATGACGCTGACTAATCCTCTCATCTGCACGCTCCCGCCCTGACCTTCTCAGTCAGTATATTAGTATATATGATACCAATCGACCAGCAGTTTTGTATAATCTAAAACAGGGATGTGCAGGGTGGCTCCCGATAACCTGACTCGGCAGGAGGCCTGCAGGAGTTTAGCTGGGAGCAGGAGGATTGAAGACAGATCATGAAAAAACAGACCGATAAAGCCCGGGCAGCGCTGGATCTCTATCGCCCCGGGACACTGCTGACCAAATTGCATGAGTTGTACCTGGTCAATCCCGGCCGTTTTGCAAAACCCGGTGCTGGCGCCATCCCGGTCCCCAGTCTTCCCCCCCGCCTTGGGGATCACCGGGATGAGCGGCCGAACCCCTCGCGGGATGGATTTGAAGTTGGTAGCCGGACCAAGACCATATATTTTCTGGTGCATTGTTTCTACCCCTTCAGCCAGGGGGGGACGGAACGGTTCGTTTATAATATGGCCCGCCAGGCCCAGCAGGATGGCCACCGGGTCAAGGTAGTGACCTATAACCCCCTGGAGACCCGCCATCATTTCCACTACCGGGTGGCGGGCATCCTTTATGATCAGTACCAACTGGACGGCCTGGATATCATCGAATATCGCCATAGCCGGGCACCTCGCGGTATCCTCCATGACATCCTGACCGAAGACCCCGATGTGGATGAATTCGTCCGCTTCCTGTTCCAGCAGGAGCGGCCCGACATCGTGCATGCTGCCTACCTGCAGAAGGTAGCCTCCTTCCTGTCCGCCTGCCGGCGCCTGGGGGTGCCCTACGGGATAACCTTCACCAGTTTCTTTGCCCTCTGTCACTTCGACATCATGATCGACAAACAGGGCGCCTTGTGCGGAGGCAGCCAGGGGGGGCGCCGCTGCGCTCAGCTGTGTGGCTGCGGGGAGATAGCCGACCCAGCCGCCCGCCACCAACGGATGGCTGAACTACTTGAGACGGCCGCATTCCTGTCCGCCCCCTCACGGTTCGTGCAGGCGGTGATCAGCCGGGAATTCCCCCTCCAGGAGATCCGGGTCATCCCCCATGGTGTCTCCCGCCAGTTCAGCCCGGACCAGCCCGCTGCCGGGCTCGGGTCGCTCCCGATACGGGATTTCGCCTACTTCGGCAACATGACCCCCATCAAGGGGGTGCACCTCCTGATCAGCGCCTTCCGGGACATGCCCCCAGATTGTAACCTGAATATCTATGGTTCGGGACCGGAATCCTACCTGCGCGGCCTGCGCCGGCTGATGCGGGGAAAGCCCAACATCAGGCTGCATGGCAATATCCCCTACGACCAGGTGCAGCAGGCGTACGCCGCCAATCAGGTGGTGGTGGTCCCGTCCATATGGTACGAGACCTATAATTTTGTAATCCACGAGGCCCTGCTGATGGGTAAACTGGTCATCGCGGCGCGCATCGGGGCTATGCCGGAACTGATCCGCGACGGTATCAACGGTTTGTCTTTCACCCCGGGTGATTCCGAGGATCTGCACCGCTGCCTGCTGCAGGCTATCGCTGGGGATTTTCGGATGCCCGGCAGCACCGGCCAAATAAATACTATCGCCGCGGAGTCGGCATGCTATCATAATATCTATGAATCGGTACTTGAGGAGGCAGCCCGACCATGAATACATTGAGCCGGTTGACCGAACTGGTCACCAAGGGAAACTGGTCGTTTCACTCCGACGGGGTGTTGTTCACCCGCCGGAACTTGACCCCCCGGGCCCGCTGGAACATAATCCTGCAGCTACTGAGCAAACAACTGCGGTTGGAGAGCACC
>JAQVXF010000204.1 GCA_028709355.1 Syntrophomonas sp. | reverse complement strand
TAAATATTGTTTATAAGCCAAGTGTTTCTCAATTACCCTAAAGCGATCCAGGTAAACGGAAAACCAAGAAATATAGGCCAATCGTCTTTATGGCAATGGACTCAGAATAAAGTAAGGCAGCCGATTTCTCTTATTTACTGCGGTCGCTTCCGGTCAATATCAGCAGCAAAAACAATCCAATACCCGAAGGTACTTAACAAGAACCACTTAAAGTGGGTGGCTCAATATGGTAGCATGTATATATATTCATACCGAGAGGACATTTAACACGTGATTGATCCGATCTACAGCTAGTTTTCATGTGCAGCCCAATAACTGCGGTTATGGTTATGATGGATAGCCTGATTTCATCATGCATTTGAAGAATGGTTGATAGTGGATGAGTTTCGGTAAATATGCCATGTTGCAACAGTACACCTATTGTGGTGTGCTTTTTTATTTGATTTATGCTTCAGAAATTAGGAAATGAGGTTTTATGAGCCAACTTGGACTGATTAAGGTTAAGTGTAGGCCCCCATCCTTGAGTCCGCTGGGCTTTAAAGCAGATAATCAGCGGTTACACCACGTGCACCCGAAAGAAAGCCGGACCGTTTTGACATTGTTTGATCCAGAAAGGTTTCGGGGAAACACCGATGCTTGGCAGGAAAATAGCGCTGGGTGCAGTATATGATAATAGAGCGTTAGCAAATATCAAATTTTAAGCATCTGAACACAGGGGAGATTTTATGCGCAAATTAAAAGGTCTGCTCGGACAATGCGAATAACGGGACCGGCAATTTTATGGAGCGGAAAGAAGGCGGCGGAGCGTTTCAAACGGCAGAAAACCAAGACCCACTAGGGGTGGCCAGGCGGCTTCCCCCGATGGGCATCTGGTCTGCTCATGGCACCTGCATTTATGGCTTCGAAGATTTTGGCTTCCCTCCGGGAAGGCCTCTAAATGCCTCAGTTGCCGAAGCTGGACTGGATGATAAAGGCAGTGATCAGCAGCCCTATGAAGAATAATAGGAATTTGGTATTGTCCATCGCGCCTCCGCTCTTTAAACCGGCAGTTTTTCCGTTTCACCGACTTCGCAACATGATCGCCGTCATCCGCGGCTACGCTTCCATATTAGCACAAGACTGTTGGACTGTCGCCGTGGGCAACAGCGACCGGGATCCAAAGGGGAAAAAATGCAACAAATTGGGGACAGTCCCCACTAAGTTATTTGGAAAGTCTTAAGCAGGGAGCAGTTCAACTAAGTAACCCATACTCCTGATTAGGAAAGAGGTAGTGGAATTTGGACATGAAGATCATCATCAGCAACTTCAACTTCTGCCCCCAGACCCAGACCCCCACTTTGGGGACGGCTTGTCTGGACTGCGAATACGTGCATAAAGTCGGGGACGAGTACTTCTGCCTCGGTGAGGAGGATGTGGTTAAGGATGCGCTGTCGGTGAAGGAGATCATCGATGCGCTGCTGGAACTTTTGATGGCGGGCCACACCACCATCGACCGGGATGAGATGATAAGGCTGATAACTGATCTGTAGGCTGGCCGGGAGGATGGGGGCTGTATCATGGAAACGCTCAAAGGAATGGCGTTGGAACTGCGGATGTAAAATTTTATAGAGGAAGGGTAGATATGGATAAGAAATGGGAAGATTTTTTGGACCAGAATTACTGTATTAAGGGTGCGGTATCAGGGAAGAGACCCTGTGAAGATGGCGTCGCTTGCGATGATTGCAAGACAGACGGGGTGACGGCTTTGTTTGAGGAATGGAGTAAGACTCACAAGACAGAATATCTGGTAGTTCATTTCTTTGAACTGGACGATGATTCGGGTGAGATGCGGGAACAGGCTTGTGATTCCCGCGAAGCGGTGACGGAATTTGTGAACAACTATGGAGCCGGCATCGAAATAGTGGATATTAAAAAGGAATTCAGGTAAAGAAAGCCAATCAATATATCTCTAATGTTCCCGTGGATACCACCTGAGCAAGTCGGCCGACAGGCACAGAATGTCACAAATCCAACTTTGGTTAATAAACCAGGGATGATTAATCATCCAGCATTGTCCTGTTGCTGCAGGAAAGGGACAATCAGATGGAGGACATCATAGACGACATGCCCCCTATCTTTCAGTAGATGTATCGTAGGTCTGGGTAATAGTTTTAAAAGTCTTTGGGCGCACTTGGGCGCATGGGTGAGTTTATCATCCTCTCCTGCTATATATAAGACTGGCATTTCCAGCCGAATCATTTCCGAATCCTTCAGAACCGGTATCTGGCCTGTGAAAGGTGCATAGTTGGCCGATATGATATCTATATAGTCAAGCACTTCTGGCGGGATCCGATCATTGCCATAGACCATCCGCGTAATGCCGGCAGCACCCCGACCACCTCTCATGCTATACAGGACCAGTTGCAGGACAAACGAAAGCCGGACCGGAGCGATGCCTGATGCTGCCAGCAGCACCACCTTGTCGACTCTTTGGGGGAATACGGATGCGAATTTTAGGCACATCCAGGCTCCAAGGGAATTACCCATGATCGTGGCTCTTTGAATTCCCATGCTCTCAAAAAGCTCACTGATCCAAATCGCATAGCCGTCAGATCTCATGTCCAAGCGAGTTTCTGCACTGTGGCCTGCATCCCCGATAAGGTCAACCGCTACAACACGGAAATGGCGCGTCAGTTCTTTGAAGTCAGCAAACCATGCGGCACTATTGCTGGTCGAACCGTGGAATAGGAGAAGGGGAGGAGATCCTTGCCCTCCGGATTCTATTACATAAGTTGAACCGTATGATGTCTCGATATAACGCTCCGTATATTCAAAATCGAACTGTGACAGCAGCTTATAATATTGGTTCAAGATGCGCTGACGCCCCTGGCTCGATTTGAATATCGAAACCGGTGCTTTTGTGATTGCTCTGGCTGTGGACATCTTCCATTCATTCCTCGTGAACATTATGGCAATCGCTCATGGTGAATTAAAAAGGCACCGAACCTGCTGTAAAAAGAGAATATGACCTGGTGTTGTCTGGCGACAATTTACCTTATTGCTCAAGAAAATGCTTGACATGAATGCAAGCGGGGTTAAAATGAAATTAGATGAATGAATGTTCCGTCAGAAAAGAGGGAAATGGTATGGCTATCCGCCGGACCGTCAATATGCAGGAAAAAAAAGAGCGGATTCTGGAATGTGCGCTGGACGTGTTTGCGGAAAAAGGCTACGTCAATACCCGGGTCCGGGATATCATTGACCTGTCTGGGTTCGGG
>JAQVXF010000203.1 GCA_028709355.1 Syntrophomonas sp. | reverse complement strand
TTCTCTATGGATCCGAAGTGACGCAGCAGGTTGCGAGCCACCCTCGGACCAACGCTGGGTATGGCGGAGATGAGATACTCCTGCTGCTCCTTTAGCGTCCTGGCCGTCTTGTGGCCGTGCGCCTTGGGCTCACGGCCTTCCTTCCTTTCCCTCCGCACCAGCAGGGCGATGATTCTTGTCGTTTCATCCTGGTTTTCGGCGGGGATTATAGGAACCCCATAGTCCACAGCCACCGAGGCCATGGCTCCCTGGATGGAGCTGGGGCTCATTTGAGTTCCATAGAAGTCCCTGCCCTCCAAAATCAAGATCGGGCGGTCGTAGGTCCTGGCCAGGTCAGCCATCTGCCGGAAGAGGTTCCTCTGGGGGTCAATGATGGAGGCCACGAAATCCTGAGCTGTCTTGCGCTCCACCGCCACCCGCTCGCTGATGACATAGTCGCCTACCTCCAGATTACGAAGCGTCACCTCCAGGCCCATGCTCTCCAGCAGCTTGGCCATATCCCTCTCTCTATAGTCCACAAATACAGATCCAGGGCTTTCAGCGGAAGATTCTGCTGCCCAGCCGCCTGCCTCTCCCTTAATATGCTCTTGCCGGCCTGCTTCTCCATCTTCCGCCTCTTTCCTCTGCCCCTCCGCCCAGTCCCCGATCTGCTCTCCCCTCTTCCTGCCTGCATGGCTGGGGGCATCCGCCTCGGATAGGACTCCTTGCTCAATCTGAGTCCGGCAAGGGCGGCCCTCCTCTGGCCTGGGCGGAACATCACCGCTCATGTTCCTGATCTGCCGGTTCATGGTCTTCTCTTTGCGCTCAGATATCCAGTAATAGGCCTCATCGCGGGTGCCTTTGGCCATCAGTACCATCACCCGGCCCGCCCTGGCCCGGCCGGTCCTGCCCTTGCGCTGGATGCTGCGGATCTCGGAGGGGACAGGCTCATAGAATAAAACCAGGTCCGTGGCCGGGATGTCTATCCCCTCCTCGCCCACCGATGTGGCTATGAGAACATTGAACTCGCCAGCCCGAAACTTCTGCAGTATCTCCGCCTGCTTTTTCTGGCTCAACCCCTCATCACGATCCCGGCTGGCCTGGCCTACAAAGCGCACCGCCCGGATGGCCGGATCGCCCCTCAGAAATTGGAGGAGGGATGTGGCCGTATCCCTGTAGTTGGTGAAGACCATGATCCTCGAATCTGGATTGGCCTCGATCTGCTCCAGAATTATCCTTCTGGCCGCGGCAGGCTTGGGATGCTCCACCTTCAGATCGGCCAGGGCCACCATAACCTGCCGAAACCTGGGGTCCTGCATTATCCGGCGCGATGCCTTGGAGCCGCTTCGGGAGAGCGACTCACCCTCCAGCCTCTGAAAATACCTGGCCAATGCATCCGGCCCCTGCGTCTCCGCCAGCTCCACAGCATGATAGAGCTTGAGTATCTCCGCCAAAAGCGATATGGCTGCAAAAGTGCTTTTATTGGCCTGCACCCTGGCCGAGGACATCAGAGATGCCTGCAAGCCCAGCAGCTCCTTCTTAGATGATTTGATGTTTATGCGAAGCGGGCTTGCCCCCAGCCGGTTCAGGTCATCAATTCTACTCTGGAGCAGCTCCTCAATGGAGGTGCGGATGGCGAGAAGCTCCCTGGGAACTACCAGCTTCACCCATTCGATCTCCCTCTCGTGAACAAATAAAGCAACATCAGGATCCCTCTCAGTCCTGGTCTGGATCCTCTCAATCCCCAGGTTGCTGCAGATCTCCGCAATCTTCTCGCTCTGGCTGCCAGGGCTGGCAGTGATTCCCAATACCAGAGGGCTCTTAGCCTCGCGGCGATAGCGTTCGGCGATATAGACATAGGCATAGCCTCCCACCGCCCTATGGGCCTCGTCGAATATGATCAGCGAGACCTCGGCAAGATCGATCCTGCGGGAGAGAAGATCGTTCTCTATCACCTGGGGCGTGGAGACCACAATATAGCCCCGGCTCCACAGCTCCATCCTGCTCTCCGGCGCTCTCTCTCCGGTCATCATCACCACTGCATCCCTATCCCGCAGCACGCGCTGCAGGAATGATGCATGCTGATCCACCAGGGGCTTGGTCGGCGCCAGGAAGAGGACCTTGCCCTTATCCATTCTGGCTAAAAGCACCATCAGGGCGATTACGGTCTTGCCCAGGCCGGTGGGCACCACTATCAGGCTGGAGGCCTGCAGGGCCTGAGCGGCCAGATCCATCTGGAAGAGCCTCTTTTCCACTGTCTGCGGCAGCAAGCGGGGATGCTCCAGATATGCGGGCATTAATTACCATTGCTGTTTTTCACTGTATTATATCTTCGTCTTACGGACTAACGGACTGCATTCAGCGCGAAGTGACCCCTCATACTCTAATTTCTCCGCGAATCATCACCTCATGATTGTGGCCCTTAGAGGCCGGTTAATTTCGGCGATTGGCTGATTGATGCACATTTATTAATAGTATTATATCATTTCATCTATACTTTTCATAGCATCCACGGCTGGCGTTTTGACCGGATCCGCCTTGGAACTGCAGTTGCAGCCTGGTTCAAAGGTTAAATTTATATAATATCAAAGTATCAGTGTGATAGAAGAGCTAAAAAAGGCTCATTTAGTGAAATAGCTCAATTTGATCGCTTAAAGAAAAAGGGGGCGAAAAGAAAAATGAAGGGAGTAATAGTAGTAGTATCTGTACTGGTGCTTGCCCTGATGGGGGGGTGCGGCATTGTGCTCTCCAATCCACCACTGGTTCCACCTATACAGTATGAACAGTTCTGTGAAGCGCAAAAGGTTGCAGGAACGGGAATCATCGATGTCAGCACATCGATAGTAGACAAGAAGATCGCTCTGGAGTACTACAACACCATGGCCGGTGATGGAGATCTGGAGCTCGACTCCGAGCATCTGTATTCCCAGAATCCGGAGAAGATCGCCAGAGAGATCGACGCGGTCAATAACGGTGAAAAGTCAGGCCTGAATCTGATTGAGAGCACCAAGATGACCTATGCCGGCGACACGCCTCTGGTGGGTGGCAAGCTGCTCAATTCCAAGGCCTTCTATGGAGGCATTGGCGCTGAGGTCCAGGAGATGTTCTCCGTCTATGAGATGGAGAAGGATCAGACTGCATTCTTTGCATCCACCACACCCTATAATCCCAAGGATCCCAAAAAGTGCGATGAGAGCATCTGCAAGGATTGCTGTGCCATAAATAAATCCACTTTAAAGGAAGATCCCGATGCGAAGGTCAGATTCAATCCTTTGAAAAAGA
>JAQVXF010000202.1 GCA_028709355.1 Syntrophomonas sp. | reverse complement strand
GCTGCTCCCCCGCCACCAGGATCAACCTCCCCAGCCCGGGCAGGGCGAAGACCGATTCCACCACCACCGTTCCGCCGATCAGCTTGGCAAACTGCAGCCCCATAACGTTCAAAGGAGCGATCATGGCGCTGCGCAGGGCGTATTTGAAGTAAATGGTGAAGCTGGACAGGCCTTTGGCCCGGGCCATATCCATGAAATCCTGGTTGATGGCATCCAGCATCGAGGTCCGCACGGTGCGCAGCAGCATACCCACCTCGCCTATAGCCAGCACGATACTGGGCAGGGCGATACTGTTTAGGTAAGGCCAGATCCCCTGCTGGGGCGGGACATAGCCGGCCACCGGGAACCATTGCAGGCGGATACCGAAATAGACGATAAACATCATGCCTATCCAGAAGGCCGGCACCGCCGAGCCGATCTGCATCACGCTGGTGGAAAAGTAATCGATGGCGGTATTCTTCTTGATAGCGGCCATCACCCCCAGGAAGACGGCGGTCACCGAGGCCAGCAGCATCGAGAAGACGGCGATCGAAAGGGTTACCGGCAGGCGCTGGGCGATCAGGGTGCTGACTTCCTGCCCGAACAGGAAGGACTTGCCCAGGTCGAAGCTGACGAAGCCCTTCAGCCACTCCCAGTACTGTACATACCACGGGCGATCTAAACCAAGAGCGGTCCGCAAAGCCTGCAGCCGCTCGGGGGTGGCGTCGGAGCCCAGCATCAGCTGGGCCGCGTCGCCGGGAATCCATAGCAACACTGCAAATGTTATCAGTGAGACCACCAACAACACTTGCAGTGCGTGACTTATTCTTTTATATAGGTAATTAAGCATGCGCTCGCCTTTACAACAACAGGTTGAGGGGATGCCTACTTCTTGAAGCTGACATCCTTATACTCATAGATGTCGATGGGATAGATCCTGAATCCCTGCACGCTGCTGGCCATGCCGAACAGTTTGTGGGGGGTCTGGATATAGACCGCCGGCAGCTTCTCAGCCAGGATCAGCTGCATCTGCTTGAAGATTTCCTTACGCTTGGCCGGATCCGTTTCTTTGGCCGCTTGGTCCAGCAATGTATCGACCTCACCGGTAATCAGGCTGACGAAGTCCTTGCTGTCGGAACGATATCTCTTTAGGAAATAGCGGGAGTCCAGCCGGCCCGACAGGGCCACCACGGTCATATCATATTTCTTGCCGCTGTAAACCTCACTCAACCACTGGCCCCACTCCATGATCTCGACGTTGGCGGTGATACCCACCTTGCTAAGCTGGTCGGCGATGATCTGGCCGGTGTCGACATGGATCTGGTAGCTCTTGGGCAGGGTCAGCTTGAGGGTCAATCCCTGGCTGTAACCAGCATCGGCCAGCAACTTCCTGGCGCCATCGGGATCGTAAGTCATCACGCTGTTGGTATCAACATAATCCGGATAGTTGATAGGCAGGTGGGAGCCCACCTTGTTGCCATAGCCCCATACCACGGTGGCGATGATATCATCCTTGTTGATAGCCTTGGCTATCGCCTGCCGCACCCGAACATCGGCCAGAGCCTTGTTCTCCAGGTTCAGGGCCAACAATTGAGTGGCATTCATAGCTTCGGTGTAGACCTGGAACTTGGGATCTTCCTTGAGCAGTTTGATCTGGTTGCCGGTAACCTCGGTGATGTGGATGTCGCCAACCTGTAAGGCGGCCAACTGGGACGTGGCATCAGGTATCAGCACCAGACCGATGTCCTTGATCTTGGCTTTTTCACCGTGATAATCATCGAAGCGGGTCAGGATGACCTGCTGCTGGGGAATCCACTCTACGAATTTGTATGCCCCGGTCCCCACCGGATTGGTCTTGAGGCTGTCAGCCGCTTCCGCCGGTACTATGGCTGCCCAAGGGTAGATGAAAGCCTTGGCCAACTCCACATCCAGGCTGGCGGTGGTGAACTTGACCGTGTAATCATCCACCACCTCGATCTTGCTGATATTCTTGTAGTCGCCGGCCTTGGGGCTGCCTTCGCCTTTCAATCGCTCGAAACTGAATTTAACATCCTGAGCCTTCATCTCCCGGCCGTTATGGAATTTGACCCCCTTCTTCAGCTTGAAGGTTATCTCCAGTCCATCCGGCGAAATGATAAAACTCTCCGCCAAACGAGGTTGGACCTGCCAGTCCGGGGTTATGGCCAGCAGAGTCTCATAGATATTGCCGGTGATGTTGAAGGTAGCTACCGCTGCCGTGCGCTGGGGATCCAAGCCCTGGGGATCAGTGGGGTAGGCTACTTTCAGGACCTCAGGGACTGCAGTCCCGGTCGGAGTACCGGTCTTGGCACATCCCGCCATACTGCCGAGCAACATCACCATGACAAACAAAGCCACCAGTTTCTTTTTCATGTTCTGCTCCTTTCCAATAAATATGAGGTTTTTCTCTTTATTCCGCTTCTTCCCTCTCTCTGCCGTTTCAATTGGTATAATCATAAGCATAAATTCCCTTGAATACAAGGATTAAAAGCCTAATAAAGCGGCGACAAATTTCGCCTCAACGCTGTATGGACGGGCATTATCCCGATTTTTCTCCCAAGGCTAGCGCCCGCTCCAGCCATATTTGCCTTTCATCTCCACAAAGGTGACGCCTCCTACGCTGGAAGTGCGGATCCCCCCCTGCCGGTCCTTGGTGATGAGGGTCAGTTCCTGGAATCCGGCGGGCCCGATCGGGATCAGCATCCGGCCCCCCGGGGCCAGCTGCTCCACCAGGTCCAGGGGCATCTTCTCGGCGGCGGCGGTGACGATGATGCGGTCGTAAGGCGCATTTTCCGGCCAACCCTGACTGCCGTCATCGATCTTGTAAAAAATATTCTGGTACCCCAATTGCTCTAGTTTCTGGCGGGCCGCTGCCGCCAGCTCCGGAATCCGCTCAATAGTGTACACAGCTGCCGCGAATTGGGCCAGCAAAGCGGTCTGGAAGCCCGAGCCAGTACCGATCTCCAGCACTTTGCTGTCCGGCTGCAGTTCCAATAGGTACGTCATCTGCAGAACCAGACTGGGCTGGGAGATGGTCTGCCCGAAACCTATGGGCAGGGGCCGGTCCTGCCCGGCGTACTCCTTGTATTCATTGTCGATGAAGAAAGAGCGGTCCAGGGAAGTAAAGAAATCCAGCAGTCTCTTCCGGTCCATGTTACCACCTCATCTCAGACAACCATTGGTCTTGGCAGCATTGATTTCTTGGCCCGCGCTGTCATTGGGGGCTTAAGGAAAGCTGACGTTTGGTGAGCCTATGTTAATGATAATG
>JAQVXF010000201.1 GCA_028709355.1 Syntrophomonas sp. | reverse complement strand
CGTTCCAGGACACCGTTACCCAATACTTTGACTCCATCGTGCATGGCTTTGACGATGCCAGCCTCTTTGAGGAGTTCTGGAGTTACCTCGGTGCCATCGCTAAAAACATTCAAATCCTTGACATTGACTATTGCATACCGGGTTGCAAATATATTGGTAAATCCCCGTTTGGGAATCCGCCTTTGCAGCGGCATCTGTCCACCCTCGAAGCCAGGTCTGACCCCTCCGCCAGCCCGGGCCTTCTGCCCTTTATGGCCTTTGGTGGATGTCTTGCCATGACCGGAGCCGATTCCCCGGCCGATCCGTTTGGTACGTTTATTGGCGCCGGATGGAGATTTCAGTTCATGTAGTTTCACTATAAAACCTCCCTGTTATTGCTCTACTTGTTCCACAGAAACCAGATGCTGCACTTTGTTGATCTGGCCGCGCAGTTCTGGGCTATCCTGTCTTATCACACTCTGGTTCAGCTTTCTTAGGCCCAGGCTCTTGATAGTCAGTCTCTGGGTTTCGGGACATCCGATGAAGCTCTTGGTCCAGGTAATCTTAATCATATTAGCCACAACTTATTCCTCCCTAACCCATAATCTCATCAACGCTTTTACCCCGCTGGCGGGCTACTACTTCGGCCTTCTTAAGATTTTTAAGCCCTTCCATGGTGGCATGGACCGTATTGTTGGAGTTGGAAGAACCCAACGATTTAGTGAGTATATCCTTGATACCTGCCGCTTCTAAGACCGCACGCACCGGTCCGCCGGCGATTACCCCGGTACCGGCTGAGGCTGGTTTCAGCATGACCTGTCCGGCGCCGAATCTGCCCAGTATAGGATGGGGTATAGTGCGTTCGTCGATCAAGGGTATTTCGATCATGTTCTTCTTGGCATTTTCAATCGCTTTACGGATAGCCTCCGGCACCTCGGTAGCCTTGCCTTTGCCGGTGCCCACTTTACCAGCACCATCACCGACAACCACCAGGGCGCTAAAGCTGAACCTGCGGCCACCTTTTACGACCTTGGCCACGCGCCTGATATTGACAACCTTTTCTATCAGTTCAGGAGCGGCTTGTTCTCTTTCGTTCATCCTTTCCCTCCTAGCTTGCTCGCTGGTCTTAAAACTCTAGACCGCCTTCTCGGGCAGCATCAGCCAGGGCGGCTAGCCCGCCATGGTACTTGAAGCCGTTGCGGTCGAAGACTACAGTAGTAATTCCCTTTTCCCGTGCTTTGCGGGCGATGGCAGCCCCCACCTCCTTGGCAGCGGCTGCATTTGTCCGGGAGGGCAGATCCTTAAGATCCGCTTCCAGGGTGGAAGCCGATACCATGGTTATCCCCTTGCTGTCATCTATGATCTGTGCATAGATGTGGCTGAGACTTTTATAAACACACAAGCGGGGGGCCGTGCTGGTACCAGCCACTTTGCGGCGAATGCGCTTATGTTTCTTATCCCTGAGGCTTTTCTTGCTGGACTTTTTAAACAACCTTTGTCACTCCCTTCCCGCTTATCTGGATCCAGACTTGCCGGCTTTGCGCCTGATAACTTCGTTCTCATACTTGATGCCTTTGCCTTTGTAAGGCTCAGGGCGTCTGATGGCCCGGATATGAGCGGCGGTATTACCTACCAACTGTTTGTCGATGCCTTTTACTGTGATCCTGGTCACAGTCGGAACTTCAAACTCGATGCCCTCGGGTGGCTCGACCTCAACCGGATGGGAGAAGCCGATGTTGATGACCAGCTTTTTGCCCTGCAGCTGCGCCCTGTAACCTACCCCTACCAGTTCCAATTTCCGTTCGAATCCGCCGCTTACACCCTGTACCATATTGGCTACCAGAGCCCGGACCATGCCATGAAAGGCGCGGTTCTGTTTGTTGTCGTTCGGTCTGGTCACCAAAAGGGTGCTGGCTTCCTGACTGATGGCGATCTCCCCGGGGATATCCTGGCTCAAGGTGCCTTTGGGGCCAGTGATGGTGATGTTTCCGGCGTCTATTTGAACACTCACCCCTGCGGGTAATTCAATAGGTTTTCTACCAATTCTAGACATTCTTCACCCCTCCTTCAGCTACCAGATATAGCATAGGACTTCCCCGCCGACTCCAATTTTGCGAGCTTTTTTATCACTCATCAGACCCTGCGAAGTCGATATTACTGCAGTTCCCAATCCTCCCAGGACTTTGGGGATCTCATCCCTTTTAACATATACCCTCAGTCCCGGTTTGCTTATCCTTTTGATGCCGGTAATGACTTTTTCTTTGTTGGGGCCGTATTTCAGGTATATCCTGATCACGCCCTGTTTGCCATCTTTGATATATTCGTAATCCCTGATGTAACCTTCTTCCTTCATAATACCGGCAATAGCCAGCTTTACCTTGGAAGAGGGGATCTCAACGGTTTCATGCATGACCATATTGCCATTGCGAATCCTGGTCAGGAAGTCGGCTACTGGATCAGTCATGACCATATTAAATACCTCCTTTATTACAACTTACCAGCTCGCCTTCGTAACCCCTGGCAGTTCACCTTTGTGTGCTAATTCACGGAAGCAAATGCGGCACATCCCGAATTTGCGCATATACGCCCGGGGGCGACCGCATATTTTGCACCGGTTATAAGTACGGACCTCAAACTTCTGATTGCGTTGCTGTTTGGCAATGAGAGCCTTTTTAGCCATTGATCGCCTACCTCCTTATCTGAAAGGCATACCCATACTTCTCAATAATTCTCGGGCTTCTTCGTCATTCTTGGCAGTGGTGACGATGACCACTTCCATTCCCCTGACCTTGTCGATTTTGTCGTACTCAATCTCCGGGAAGATGGTCTGTTCCTTTATCCCCAGCGAATAGTTGCCGCGGCCGTCAAAGGCCTGCGGAGATACCCCGCGGAAGTCTCTGACCCGGGGCAGGGACAAATTGATCAGCCGATCCAGGAAATCATACATGCGTTCCCCGCGCAGGGTGACCTTGCAGCCGATCGCCATGCCTTCGCGCAGTTTGAAGCCGGCAATGGATTTCTTGGCCTTGGTTATGACCGGCTTCTGGCCACTGATGATGGTGAGGTCACTGACCGCACCGTCTAAGGCTTTAGGATTCTGAACCGCTTCCCCGCAGCCGATATTGAGGATGACCCGGTCTATCTTAGGCACCTGCATGATGTTCTTGTATTGAAATTTTTCCATTAACTTGGGCACTATTTCATGTTTGTATTGCTCATATAACCTAACCATGCTTTAGCTAGCCTCCCTTCCTGGAGCATTTAGTCTAGTATTTCTCCGCACTTCT
>JAQVXF010000200.1 GCA_028709355.1 Syntrophomonas sp. | reverse complement strand
CGGATTTTATCCTTGAATTTTTGGATGCTCTTGGGATGTATCCTCAGCCTTCCTTCTCCCTTATGGCTGTAGAAGCTGTACCCCAAATATTTGACCCTGCTTACATGCGCCACCTGTGTCTTCTCCCGGTTTACCTTGAGGAATAGCTTCCCTTCGATGTAGGGGAGGATATGGCCCAGCGTGCGGTTGGCTGCCTTCTTGCTTTTGCAGAATATCAGCAGGTCATCTGCATAACGCACAAAACGGTGCCCCCGCCTCTCCAGTTCCTGGTCGCATTCATTCAGCATGATGTTCCCCAGCAACGGGCTTAGCGGACCCCCTTGCGGCACTCCTTCGGGACTGTCTTCAAACATCCCGCCCACCATGACTCCCGCTCGCAGAAACTTATGAATTAACGATATTACCCGTCCATCCTCTATCGTTTCCGACAGTATCTGGATGATCCTGCTCTGGTTGACCGTGTCAAAATACTTTTCCAAATCCATATCGACTACGTATCTGTAGCCTTCTGTCATATTGGTCTGGCATCTTCTGAGCGCGTCATGAGCGCTCCTTCTCGGTCGGAATCCAAAGCTGTTGTCTGAGAACTGTTTTTCGAAGGTGGGGGTCAGTACCTGGCAGATGGCTTGTTGGACGAGTCTGTCCACGACGGTTGGGATTCCTAGTTTCCTGGTCTTCCCGTTCTCTTTGGGTATTTCTACCCGACGTACAGGCTTGGGACGGTATTTACCTTCCCGGAGGGATTGTATGAGTTTCCCCTGGTTTTCTTTCAGGAAGGGTAGAAGTTCATCTACCTGCATTCCGTCAATTCCACCCGCACCTTTGTTCCTCTCTACCTGCTTGTAGGCGCGGTTCAGGTTGTCTCTGCCCAGGATTTGCTCCAACAATCCTTCCCTCTGCTGGTTGGTGTCGGTGCTGTCGGTTTCAGTCATCTTTGGTGACCCGCACGCTTCTGCATTCTCTCTCTGTTCCGCAGATACCCTTTGCAGATAGCCTTCTTCTCGAAGTTGTCTGTGCTTTAGCTTGCCACTTTCAGTGACTTTCATTGACCCACACCTCCTCTGGTTCGGCCCTTCCTCCGGCATCGCGCTGCCTGAAGTACTATGGCCTCGGCTGACTTCTCACGATAAATCTTGTTTCAACCGGACTTCTTACTCTGTTTCCGCCCGTCCGTGAGATCTCCCCGGGTAAGAGCGCAGTCTTTCCTTCCATCTATCTGCCACATCTACACCGTAAGTTTCCGGATAGTTTTGGGCTTCAGTTTGTTGGGCAACCTCACCCAACTTACGATGCCTTATGTGATTTCTGTTCGTCAGACCGGAAGTTTGCCGCCGGCTTCCTTCAGATTCCTCGTCACCGAGGACACCCTTGCCCTTGGCTATGTGCTTGGCACTATCAACCCGCACTAGGGACTTTCACCCATTAGACTGCGCCCATGCCGGGCGCACCCACAAAAACGGGATAGGCCCAGGCCTATCCCGTTACTTGTCTGATATGTTGTTTATAAACCTTCGCTCTACCACTCCGCCGGCAGGTCGCGCAGCTGTTTGAGGTAGTAGACCGGGCCGTCCAGGCAGATGAACTCGCTGCCGATATTGCAGCGGCCGCATTTGCCGATCCCGCACTTCATGCGCATTTCCAGGGTGGTGATGACCTGCTCATCACTGTAGCCCATCTTCTCCAGGGACTGCAGCACGAACTTGATCATGATGGGCGGTCCGCAGACCACCGCTATGGCTCCGGCGGCACTGGGATTGAGTTCTTCCAGGTAAGCAGGCACAAAACCAACATGACCTTCCCATTCCGGTTCAGGATTGTCGATAGTGACAAAAACCTGAGTATCCCTCTCCTGGGGCCACAGCTCAAATAACTCTTCTTTGAAACAAAGATCATCATGGCTGCGGGAGCCATAGATGATGGTTACCTTGCCGTAGTCCTCCCGGTGCTTGAAACAATACTTGATAAATGAACGCAGGGGAGCCAATCCGATGCCACCGGCGATGAAGACCATATCCCTGCCCCGGCAAGCCTCCACCGGGAAACCATTGCCATAAGGGCCCCTGACCCCAATCTGCTGTCCCACTTCTATCTGGTGCAGTTCATCGGTGAGCAGGCCCACGCGCTTGATAGCGAACTCGAGATATTCCTGTTCTTCCTGCCAGGTGCAGGAGATCATGGCCTCGCCCACTGGCAGGTGTGATATCATGGCACACTGGCCCGGGGCCACCTGGAAGGGGATCCCCTGCCGGTCACGGTTCCTGACCAGGAAGCTCTTCACATCCGGGGTCCGCTCGATTATATCTATGACTTCCACCACGGTCGGTACCAGCGGCTGCGCGATGGCCATGCCTGTATTAGCTTGATCCATTATGCTAATCCGCCTCCTTTACAGCATCGATGATCCTGATGATATTTACGTCAGTGGGACAGACGATGATGCATCTGCCACAACCGGTGCAAAGCGGAGTCCCATACCGCTCTTTGAAAAACTCCAGCTTGTGCAGGAAGCGCTGCCGGAACCGTTCTTTGGCAGCCCCGCGCGGATTGCCGCCCCCGGCCTCGCGGCTATACTCCTCGAACATACATGAGTCCCAGGCACGGAAGCGGTAACCATTTTCGCCCCACATCTTGACCTGGATGTCGAAACAATAACAGGAGGGGCAAACATAGGTACACATGCCGCAATTGATGCAGGGCTGGGCCAGTTGGTCCCAGATAGGATGATCGAACATGTCCTTCAGTTTCTCGGCCACTCCGCTGTAGTCTACCTGCTGGGTAAAGGGCTGGGCATTGGGCAGTGCGACCTGTTGGTCCTCCAGCAATCCTTCCAGCTGAGCTGTCACCGCTTCCCCCTTGGCCGTCCTGGCTTCCCAGACATAATAGTCGCCGCCATCGCTGATGATGACATCCGCCCCGGCTGGTTCCAGCGGGTCGACCTCCATGGCATTACAGAAACAATTGGGTCCCGGTGCATAGCAGGCGTTGGCGATGATAGTGTTGCGGCTGCGCCGCGCCTGGTAGAAACTATCGATAAATCCGCGAGTCAGGAACACCTCATCCATGGCCAGGATCCCCTTGACATCACAACCCCGGGCCCCGAAGATCAGGGTGGGGTGCTCGTCTTCGAAGGTCTGGTCGATTTTGACTTCCATCCCCTGGCTCTGGATAGCGTACATCTTCTCAGTCTGTGGCAGAACCACGTTCTTGGGGGATTGGTAAACATTAAGGGCCTCCAGCATCAGTTCATCCCGTCCCATCTGGAAGCTG
>JAQVXF010000199.1 GCA_028709355.1 Syntrophomonas sp. | reverse complement strand
CGGGGTCGCCACCACCCGTTTTCACGATGCCAATCCGAATGCTTATGCGGCTTTCCTGGCGGCTTTCGATGAGGCCGTCAGTTTCATCAACAATCATCCCCAGGAGGCAGCTGCCATCCTGGCCCCTCTCAACAATATGAGCGAGGCCGATACCTATAAATCGCTGACCTGGGCGGGTACCAATTATTGTTCCACCCCGGCCGGCATCATGGGCCTGACCGAGTTTATGAAGAGCAGCGGCTATATCAGCAAGGTCCCCAGCCAGCTCTCTGAAATCGCCTTTGAAAACATTGAGGCCGCCATCGGTAAACGCTATGGCGATCCATCCACCATAGAGATGCTGCAGCAGAGGAATGGCGGTACCGATGGCCGCCAATAAACGCCGCGGTGCCTTCGGGCAGAAGGTGCTGTTCGTCCTGCTGCTGATGGCGGCCTGGGAACTGGTAGCCCGCCTGGGCTACTTCAACCCGGCCGTCTTTCCTTCGGTGACATCCATCGGTCAAGCCTTTGTCGAGGGTATCGCCAATGGCCTGCTGATCGCAAAGACCGCTTACTCCCTCTACCTGATCCTTAAAGGCCTGGTGATCGCCTTGTTGCTGGCGGTCATCCTCAGTTCCCTGGCGACCATGTCGGCGTTGGCGGAGAACCTGGTCGAGGTGCTCAACTCCATGCTCCACCCCCTGCCGGGCATCGCGCTGTTGCCGGTGGCCATACTGTGGTTCGGGATTGGCGAAGTCAGCATAATCTTTATCGTCATCCACTCGGTATTGTGGCCGATGGTAGTCAGCCTGGGGATCGGCTTCCGGTCGGTGTTGCCCGTCTACCTGGATGTGGGTAAAAATATAGGCTTGAACGGTTGGGGCCTTTTGGGAGGAGTTATGCTGCCCGCTTCCCTGCCCTTTTTTCTATCCGGGGTCAAGATCGCCTGGGCCCGCTCCTGGCGCTCGGTGATTGCCGCCGAGATGGTTTTCGGAGCCGCTTCCGGCACTGCCGGGGGCTTGGGCTGGCACATCTATATGACCCGCTACCTGTTTGATATCTCCGGCACTTTCGCGGCCCTGCTGGCTATTATCATAGTGGGTATCAGCATCGAAGAGCTGGTCTTCAAGAATATCGAGAAACTCACCGTGGTCAGATGGGGAATGAGTAATTAAGGGGGCCGGAAGGTGTTAAAAGTAGAGCAATTGCACAAGAGCTTCACCTTGGCCGGCCGGGCCAAAACAGTGCTGCATGACATTACCTTCGCGGTAGCTAACGGTGAATTCTTATGCATCCTGGGTCCATCGGGATGCGGTAAGACCACCCTCTTAAGGTGCATCGGTGGATTCGAGTCCTACGACAGCGGGGACATCACCCTGGAAGGGCGCCCGGTGGCTGAGCCCGACACCGATCGGATGATGATTTTTCAAGGCTTCGACCAATTGTTCCCCTGGAAGACGGTAGCCGCCAATCTTGAGTACCCCTTGAAGATAAAAGGGGTAGCATCGAATGTCCGCCGGCAAGCCACCGAACGGTTCCTGCACTTGGTGGGCCTGTCCGGTTACCACGACTATTTCCCCCACCAATTGTCGGGGGGGATGAAACAGCGGGCCGCCATCGCCCGGGCCTTGATGCTGGAGCCGCGCATACTGCTGATGGATGAGCCCTTTGGCAATCTCGATGCCCAGACCCGTAACTCCCTCCAGAAAGAGTTGCTCAAGATATGGGCTCAGCTACATACCACGGTAATATTTGTCACCCATGACATAGAAGAGGCCATCATCCTTTCCGATCGGATCTTGATGATGTTACCGGGCGGGGGTATCCGGGACATCATCCCCAACCGCTTGGAAAGACCCCGCCGCCCGGGTGCGGCCGGCTTTGCCGAACTGTGGGACTCTCTCTATACTCAGCTGGGCGATGGCCCCGCCAGAGAAGATTGAGCCGTGATTACGCTGCTGAAGAGATGGTCAGGGCTGGTCATCCTGCTGGTATTGCACCTGGCGGTCTTGCTCCATTATGGAGTGGCCCCCGGTGAGTTGGCCCGCTTTCTGCTGGCTATCACCTTTTTCACCTTCTTACCCGGGTTGCTGTTGCTGGATTGTTGGCATTTCTATGAGGATGATGGCTATAGATTGATCCTGGCCCTGATTGTCGGTATTATTTTGGATATATTCATATATATCGCGGCGGCGGTGCTGGGATGGTGGTGGCTTTTCAACCTGGGGGCTGGCCTGGTGCTGCTGGCGCTGTTGGCCAAACACAGCCTGAGTTCCGATTTGAATCTGCTGGGCGGTATGCCGGGCCGGCTGCCGCGGCTGGACTTAACCTTACTCACCTTCCTCTCGCTGCTGCTGTTGGGTTTGCTGGTGGTCTTTCAGTATATCCCCAATCCCTTGCCAGGAGGCAGCTCTCCCCTCATCTATTACATCGACCAGACCTGGCACCTGGGTAACATCGCTGAGATCAACAACCACTGGCCCCCCCAGGATCCCCGTCTGGCAGGGCATCCCTTCCATTATCACATCTTCGTCTACATCTTAATGGCTTCTTGGGCCAAGGTGACTGGCATCGCCCTGCCGGTGCTTTATTTTCGCTTGGGACCCTGGCTGCTGCTTAGCCTGCTGTTCGCCGCTGCTTATTTCGTAGGGTGCCGCTGGTTCCGGAGCAGGTCGGCGGGTTGGCTGCATGTCACCGTCCTGTTCTTCATGGGTACCCTGTTGCTCTCCTACCCGTATAACATATTCCTGACCAACTTGTTTACCAGTCCTACTTTTCTGCTGGCAACCATCTTCACCCTGGCCTTGCTGCTGGAATTCAAGATCTACATGGGGGGCGGAGCGCCGCACCGCTTAGCACTTATATTGCTTCTGGTGACCGGGCTCAGCGAGGCCAAGGGCAACTTCTTCCCGGTACTTTATGGCAGCCTGCTCAGCTGCGGACTGATTAACCGGTTGAGGTCCCAGCCGGAACCGCGTCTCTTTATACTATTGGCCACCACCATAGTGCCCTTTGGACTAGTTTTCACCTATATTTTTAAGAGTGGGGGCAGCGAGGGTATCAACATAGTTCCCTTAGAGATAATCCGCTACACCCAACTTCACACCAGCCTGGCAGGCTGGCTGGGCCAAAATGGCGCCTGGCTGGCCTGGTGCCTCCGGCCCGTCTACCTGGTGGCCTTCTTAAGCCTGCGCCTGCCAGTTTTGGCCAACCTGCTCCGCCAGTTGACCGCCTCTGGCCGTCGTCTGGGTTTCGAGCCGGTGTTCATGGCCGCGACGATAGGGCTCAGTT
>JAQVXF010000198.1 GCA_028709355.1 Syntrophomonas sp. | reverse complement strand
CACCACGATCCTGGTGACCGCATACAGATCACCGTGCCCCCCCTTGGCGAGGGGCATACCCTTGCCCCGCAGGCGCAGCTTCTGGCCTGACTGTACCCCGGCAGGCACGGTGAGATTGACTTTGCCGGTCATGGTGACCAGTTCCACCTTGGTCCCCAAGGCAGCTTCCCATGGACTTAACAGAACCTCTTCTTCTAAGTCAGAACCATTTACTGTGAATACCTTATGGGGCTGGATGTGGACCTTGAGATACAGATCTCCGTTGGGTCCCCCGCCTACACCGGGACCACCCTGTCCACTCAGGCGGATTCGTTTGCCATCCATGACCCCGGCCGGTATATTGACGTTTATTTCCCTGCTCTTGGGCACATAGGAGGAACCCTCCTGCTCCAGGTACTGGAGGCGGATCACCTTCTTGGCTCCGTGGTAAGCTTCTTCAAGGGTCAGGTCGATATCGGTCTCCTGGTCCTGGCCGCGCATGGCCCAACCCTGCATGTCCTGGCCAGCACGGCTGCGAGCCTTGCCCCGTCCAAACAGGCCTTCAAAGAAGTCACTGAATTGTCCGGCACTGCCACCCTGGAATTCAAAACCACCCATGCCGTCACTAAAATCATACTGGGCGTTTTCCCAACCGGGAGGCGGGCTGTATTGTTGCCCCTCCCGCCAGTTGGCCCCCAGGGTATCGTAACGCTTGCGCTTCTCCGGGTCTTTCAGGACCTCATAGGCCTCGTTGATCTCTTTGAAGCTCTCTTCGGCATCCGGTTTCTTGTTTACATCCGGGTGCAGCTTACGGGCCAGTTTGCGATAAGCCGCTTGGACCTCTTTCTGGCTGGCATCTTTGCTTATCCCCAGAGCCTTGTAGTAATCCTTGTATTCCAATCCTCATCACCGCCTGTGGGAAGAATCGAGCTGGGCTTGACTGCTGTGCCGGGCTCAATTTTCCTCGAAATCAGCATCAATGGTATCGTCGCTGCCGCCCTGCTCCGGCCCGGAAGCCCCCCCCGGCTGGCTGGCGACGCTGGATAGGCTATGCACCGCCTGCTGCAGATCGCTGATCAGGGTCCTGAGTTTTTCAGTGGGAGTCTCAGCTTCCACTGCTGCTTTAGTATCCGCAATCAATTGCTCGATGCGGGCTTTCTCGTGCACCGGCACCCGCTCACCCATGTCCTTAATGGTCCGGTTCAAACCGTGAGCCAGGGAGTCCGCCTCATTCTTGAGGTCGACATTCTCCCGCCGTTTCTTGTCCTCGGCGGCATGGGTATCGGCATCCTTGACCATGCGGTCGATCTCATCCTTCTCCAGGTTGGTCGACCCGCTGATGGTGATCTTCTGCTCCTTACCGGTTGCCTTATCCTTGGCCGACACACTCAGTATGCCGTTGGTATCTATATCAAAAGTCACCTCTATCTGCGGCACTCCGCGGGGCGCCGGGGCAATTCCATCCAGGCGGAAACGCCCGATCTGGCGATTGTCGCGGGCCATCTCCCGCTCGCCTTGCAGGACCACGATGTCCACCGAGGGCTGGTTGTCATCGGCGGTGCTGAATACTTCGGTCCTCTGGCAGGGGATCGTAGTGTTGCGGTCGATCAGCTTGGTCATCACCCCGCCCATGGTCTCCAATCCCAGTGACAGTGGGGTAACATCCAGCAGCAGGACATCCTTGACCTCGCCGGTGATGATGGCCGCCTGTACTGCTGCCCCGAGGGCTACCACCTCATCGGGATTGACTGACATGTTGGGCTCCTTGCCGGTGAAGGACCGCACCATCTCCTGCACCGCCGGCACCCGCGTGGAACCACCCACCAGGATCACTTCGTCCAGGTCCTTTTCGGTCAGGTTGCCGTCGTCCAAAGCTTGCTTGACCGAGATCAGGCAGCGCTCCAGCAATTCATGAGTGAGGTCATCGAATTTGGCCCGGGTCAGTTTGATGTCCAGATGACGGGGCCCGCTGGCATCAGCAGTTATAAAGGGCAAGGTTATGCTGGTGGTGGTAGTGCTGGACAATTCCACCTTGGCTTTTTCGGCCGCTTCATATAGTCTTTGCAAGGCTTGTTTGTCCTTGCGAAGATCGATCCCATCGGTCTTGATAAACTCGGCCGCCAGATAATCGACCACCAGCTTGTCGAAATCATCGCCGCCCAGGTGGGTATCACCGGACGTAGACCGTACTTCCACTACCCCATCACCGATATCGAGGACAGATACATCAAACGTCCCGCCTCCCAGATCGAATATCATCACCGTCTGGTTCTTGTGGCTGTCCAGTCCATAGGAAAGGGCGGCCGCGGTGGGCTCGTTGATTATCCGCAGGACGTTCAGCCCGGCGATCTGCCCGGCATCCTTGGTGGCCTGGCGCTGAGCGTCATTGAAGTAGGCCGGCACGGTGATCACCGCATCGGTTATCTTTTCTCCCAGGTAGTTGGTGGCATCGTCGACCAGCTTGCGCAATACTTGGGCGCTGATTTCCTCGGGAGCATACTTTTTGTCCTGTATCTCGAAATACACCTTATCGTTGTCGCCGCGTACTACCTTGTAGGGTACAATTTTCATCTCCGATGATACTTCATCGTATTTACGGCCTATGAAGCGTTTGGCGGAATATATGGTCGCCTCTGGATTCATGATCGCCTGCCGCTTGGCCAGGGTCCCCACCAAGCGCCGATTATCCTTGGTAAAAGCCACCACCGATGGCGTCACCCGATCCCCTTCGGCATTGACGATGATAACCGGTTTGCCAGCCTCCATCACCGCTACTGCCGAGTTGGTAGTGCCCAGATCTATGCCTACTGCCCGTCCCATTAAAAACACCTCCTAATTAACTCTCTTTCATCGCTGGTTGCCAGTAATTCTCCTGGTTATATTCACGGCTGGAATCTCACTCACACCAATCCTCGAACCGGAAGTCCAGTCTTTGCTCCAGCATGAGGATCATTTTGACCCCGGCCAGGTTCAATCCCATCGCCTGGGTCAGAAAACGGATACGCAGACACAGCTCGATGTCAGCATTGGAAAACAGCCTGATGTTACCCCCGGTGCGAGCCGGGTATATCAAACCGGTCTCCTCGTATATCCTCAGCGTGCGCGGATGCACTCCAACCAATTCGGCGGCCACACTGATGTTGTACACGGGCTGATTGCGAGACACGTCCATCACGATATTCCCCCCAACTGTGTCCTATCAGGAGTATATAACTTGACAATCATACTGTCAAGTTATGTGAAAGGTATATGTTTCACATTCTCACCTGGGCAATGCCTCAAGTGCGTTTCTTG
>JAQVXF010000197.1 GCA_028709355.1 Syntrophomonas sp. | reverse complement strand
GACCGAAGTAGTGGAAGCAGCCTTGAAGTTGGCCCGCTCGACCACTGGGCGGGAGATTATCATATCGGTTTATAACAGTTTTCATGGCAAGACGCTGGGTTCCTTATCGGCTACCGGCAAGGCTTCCTACCAGACTCCATTCCGGGCTCCGGCCCCCGGTTTTATAAAAGTGCCCTACAACGATGCCGCCAGCCTGCGCCAGGTCCTGGCCGCCCAACATGACCAGGTAGCGGCTTTCATCATCGAATTGGTGCAGGGCGAGGGCGGGGTAGTGGTCGGAGAGGCTGATTACCTGCGCCAGGTACAGGATCTGTGTCGAGAGTACGGGGTGTTGTTCATCGTGGATGAGATCCAGACCGGGCTTGGTCGTACCGGCCGGCTTTTCGCCTGTGAGCATTTCGGCTTGGAGCCAGATATCATGACATTAGCCAAGGCTCTGGGGGGGGGCATGATTCCCCTGGGGGTATGCTTGAGTTCGCCCCGGGCGTGGAACGAGGATTTTGGCATGCTCCATAGTTCCACCTTTGCCAACAATAACTTAACCTGCGCGGTGGGCCTGGCGGTGTTGGAGAAACTCTGCCGCCAGGACCAGGATTTCATAAAAGAGACAGCTGCCAAGGGAGAATACCTGCTGGAACGGGTGCGCACCTTGGGGCAGAATTACCCTGAGGTCATCAAGGAGGTGCGGGGATTGGGACTCTTGGTCGGTATCGAATTCCAATCCCTCCAGGACGTGGGTTCTTTCGATATGGCCTTCATGGAGGAGCAGGGTGGATTCACGGCTTTGTTGGCCGGGTTCCTGCTTAATGTCTACCAGATAAGACTGGCTCCCTTTTTGAACAATTCCATGACCCTGCGCCTGGAACCGACGCTCACCATCAGTATCGAGGAGATCGATCGGGTTCTGGAAGCTTTGGAGGTGATTTGCCAGCTCCTCAATTACCGGGATTACGCCAGTCTATACCGCTACTTGATCGGGGATCGGCGCAAACCGGGGGTCATCATTGATTATCGTCCCTTGTCACGCCCGGTTAAATCATCACCATTGCAGCCCGGGGAGGAACCGACCCGCCGATTTGCTTTCCTCATCCATTACCCGGCTCCGGAAGATGTGGTGATAAACAATCCTTCCTTCGCCAGTTATAGCCGCGAGGAGCTCTACAAGATAATGAGATGGGAGAGCATCATAAATGAACCGGGATTGACCTGCACCATGCCGGCCATAAGGTCTTTGGACGGCACCGTAGCCCAGGGCTGGCTGATAGGAGTGCCGCTGGGAGCGCGGGAGATAATGAGCCTGCCCAATGAAGAGGTGGTGGAGGTTATCGCCCGGGCGGTGGATATGGGTCGTGACCTGGGTGCGGAGATAGTGGGCCTGGGAGCCCTAACCTCGGTTGTGACCAAGGGAGGGCGTTCAGTCACGGGCAGAAATGTAGCTATAACCAGTGGCAACAGCTTCACCACCCTTATGGCCATGGAAGCTCTGTTCCTGGGGGCAGAGAAGATGCATGTGGAACCTTTGGCGGCCCGGGCCGGCATCGTCGGAGCCAATGGCTCGATCGGCCGTGCCTGCGCGTTGATGGTATCCGAACGGGTGTGCCAGATGACCCTGTTCGGCAGTCCCCAGCATCCAACCAGCACCCGGCTGCGTCTCAATTCGCTGGCCAAGGATATATTCGGCTACGCCCGCCAGCGGATGTTGGATGGGCATTTGGACGGCATGAGCCTCTGGCTGCACCGTGTGCTGCAGCTGCTGGACAATAAGGGCGGGGATGAGTCCCAGTCGCTGGCCCGTAAGATAAGGGATAATGAGGAGCTGACCCTGGAATCAGTCCAGGTCCTATGCGGCTTCCTCAGCCTAACCGTGCCCATCACAACTAGTACTGCCATCGCGTCCGACCTCCCCGATTGCGACTTGGTGGTGGCGGCCAGCAACAGTCCTGAATATCTTATCTATCCGGGCCATTTGCGCTCCGGGGTGGTGGTCTGTGACGTAGCCCGGCCGGCTGATGTGGCCCCTGAAGTGTATCACCAGAGGAACGATGTGTTGGTTTTGGAGGGTGGTCTGGTCCAGTACCCGGACGACATCTGCTTCGGTGCCAACCTGGGATACCGGGACGGAGTCAATCTGGCTTGCTTGTCGGAGACCGTCCTGCTGGCCCTGGAGGGCAATTGTCGTGATTACAGCATCGGCAATGTCCTGCCCTTAGAGACGGTTCAGTACCTGCGGGAAATGGCTCATAAACACGGGTTTTCCCTGGCTGGTTTAAGGATGGGTAATCGTGAGATCGATGATCGGGATATCGAGCAGATATACCGCAACTCGTTGCAATTCAAACGAGCCGGGAATCTGTAGAAAAAGAAATAGCAGGAATTTGGCGCCCGGGATAGAATATCTTTACAACGTCAAGGCAACAACGGGCTGGACAAAGGAGGTACCAATCTCATGGATGAATGGATCCAGGATATCACTATCAAAAATGACGGTAAATGGTATTTCGGCCAGGCGGAGATGTTCCGGCGCCAGATCCTCAAGATCCTGGCCACCAACATGCATCGCCGGGAGGATGGCAGTTATTATATAAAGATGGGCCAGGAGGAGAATCCGGTCATAGTGGAGGATGTACCGTACTTGGCCAGTGGCATCAAGGATAATGAGATTCCTATGGTCCTGGTGTTCCACGATCTGCAGGAGATGGTCCTGGACCAGGAGATGAAGCTCATTTTCAAGGGCGAAGTCCCCTATATAACTTACCGACATGCAGGCGACACTCGCTTGAGCCGGGGAGTGTACTGGAAGTTGAGCCAGTATTTCGACTGCCGGGGTGAGGATGTCTATATAGTGCCGCCGTCCGCATAGACTATTAAGGGATTCTAGTGGTGATGATAATCTTCAAGCAGGGTTCTATCATTGAGTCGATAGGCTGAAGGCCGGGGCCAAAGCATATGGATTTGCCCGCGAGTTTTGCCCCATCCTATCCATTGAGGCCATTCTCAGCGATCAGGTTGGTTGGCACCACCAAGCAGGAGTGAACACGGATACTACCTTGGTACAGAGAGTCTATTTCGAAGCTGAACAAAGGTCGTTCCATGGCGGAACGACCTTGGCATTTTTCCTGCTCTTCCAAATGCTTATAGCAAAGGCGGGTGATGCAGATTGGGTTTGCGGAAACGGGATTCATTGACCTGCAGGGCCCTGTCGATCTCAGCCAGCATCTTCTCACGGTCGATGGGCAAGCGGCCGTTGATATTCCAGTAATTGGTGATATGATCGCTGACTACCATGGTG
>JAQVXF010000196.1 GCA_028709355.1 Syntrophomonas sp. | reverse complement strand
AGAGCAATAAACGGCATTATCCATGCATCGCATACTGGTGAGCAACGACGACGGCGTTTATGCTCCAGGGCTTAAGGCAGCGGCCAGAAGCGTGGCCGATCTGGGAGAGGTGGTGGTGGCCGCACCCTCAGGGCAGAAGAGCGGCGTGGGCAGATCAGTCTCTGTCTTTGAGCCTCTGCGCTATGCGGAGGTCAACCTCAACGGCTTTAGAGCTTATGCAGTCACCGGAACGCCGGTAGATTCGGTCATCATAGGCATCTTCGCCATAATGAAGCAGATGCCCGACCTCTGCGTATCGGGCATAAACGTGGGCGAGAACATCAGCACCGATACAGTCACCACCAGCGGCACCATAGGGGCGGCACTGGAGGCGGCAAGCTACGGCATTGCATCCATAGCCGCATCCATCCAGGCTGTGGATCAGGGAGACAAGTTCGATATGCACCACGGGGCCAAGCACAGCTTTGCCGTGGCAGAGAAGGTCCTGCGCCGGGTGGCATCCAGGGTTTTGGATCGCGGCATGCCGGAGGGCGTGGATGTCTTGAACCTCAATGTTCCGGCTGATGCCACGGAGGAGACGGAGATCGTTGTCACCAGGCTGGCCAGAAAGATCTTCAAGACCAAGGTCCAGGAGCGATTCGATCCCCGTGGCCGGCCCTACTACTGGATCGATGGGGATCTCATCTGCTGCGACGAGGAGGGGACCGATGTCCAGACTCTCTATCAGGATCGCAAGATCTCGCTCACGCCACTTTCCCTGGACTCCACAGCCAGGATCGACCTGCGAGAGATGGAAGGTCTTTTTTAGCTCTTATATTCCTGCAATATTTTTATTGCTTTTCTTCATCAAAACCAGGTCCTATTGCACTCTGGATTGGGGTATCTTGCCGCTGTGCACCGCTGTGGCCACCAGCGCCCCGGAAAAGCCCATATCCTCAAGAGCCGCCAGGTCATCCTCGTCACTTATGCCTCCACCCAGGATAAGGGGATTCTCGCTTGCATCGACTGCTGCTTTCAGAAATGGTTTGTCCAGTCCTGCAGATGCGCCCACCCGATCCAGATCCAGAAGGATAACTGCCTCCAGGTCCAGATGATTTAATATTTGCAGGATATCTATGGGCTCAATATTGGACAGAGCCGGATCAGATGCCAGGAGCCTGCCCTTCTTCATATCTATGCTCACCACCGCCTTGCCGCCGCGCCGGATCAATTTTGCTGCGGCCTCTTTGATGAGGGAGAGAGATGCGGTCTCAGTTCCCAGGACAGCAGTGACAGCGGGCGGGAGCCGGTCCAGATCAGCCAAGCAAGAGATGCCGATATCGGCCATAGCCTTTGACCATTTGGATATCTCTCCGATCGCCTCCAGGTTGTCTCCCTGGCCGGTGAGCAGATTTAAGTCTGCCACATAGACCTCCCTGGGACGGAGCGTGCGCAGCAGGGCGATCGGCTCGGATGTGGAGACGATCCTGGAAAATTCGGCTATGGGCTGGTAGCATTTCCTCTCTCCCCGCAGGGCATGGACAACAGCACCATTAAGTATATCGAGGACGAAGATGCACCGCACGATTGCTCCTTTCGGGATTGGTTGAATATGAGATTGTTGGTTAGCCCCATGAATATGGTTGAAGCACAGGCGGCCCTGGACGGCGGCGCGGACATTCTGGACGTAAAGAACCCCAAAGAGGGATCCCTGGGAGCCAATTTTCCCTGGATCATAAGGGAGGTAGCCGATCTGGTCAGGGGAAAGGTGCCCCTCTCTGCCACCATCGGAGACCTGGACTATAAGCCGGGCACAGCCAGCCTGGCAGCTCTGGGAGCAGCCTTCTCCGGAGCTGATTATGTCAAAGCCGGCCTGCTTGGGGTCAAAGACGCCTATCAGGCAGAAGAGATGATGACTGCCATTGTCCGGGCGGTGAAAGACTATGACTCCAGCAAGAAAGTGGTGGCTTCAGGCTACTCCGATTTTCCTCGCGTCGGTTCGCTGTCACCGCTTCTCTTGCCAGCGGCTGCTGCCAGGGCTGGCGCAGATGTGGTCATGGTGGATACGGCAGTCAAGGATGGAAGGCCCACATTCGACTTCATGAGCCATGCGGATCTGCAGCAGTTCATCGATCTGGGCCATGCCGCGGGCCTGGAGGTAGCCATCGCCGGTAGCATAGGATTTGGCCACCTGGAGCTTCTGCAAAGGCTGCAGCCGGATATAATCGGGGTGCGGGGCATAGTCTGCGGCGGGGACAGAAGAAGCGCAGTGCGGGCGAATCTGGTGGTGAAGCTAAAAAAAGCCCTGAAATAGACTTTTTTTAGACCAGCCCCGGTGGTGCCGCTGCCCTGGAGAATGATCGGCACTACAGATCTGATTTTCCGCCTCTTGCCGCCTTCAAGAGCAGCCGGTCGATAAATCCAGCCTGCCCCTTGAGGATCTTCTGCCTTGATCTTTCAATATCAAACCATTCTGCTCTGTCGATTTCAGGAAATTGCATCATGATTCCGATTTTCTGGGCCACTCCATAGTGAACTTATTGCTGCGGACCCTATCCGCATCCAGATCCTGCTTCAGAGCCCAGATGTGTATTGTCTTTCGGCTGGGCTGCCGTATGGTGCCTAAATCTATGAACTCTCCCTCTGCTATAAATCCCGTCTCCTCCCTGAATTCTCTTTTTGCTGCCTGCAAGGGATTCTCAATCTCCTCAAGTATCCCTTTGGGAATGGACCAGGCCCCCTCATCCTTGCCAGACCAGAAAGGCCCGCCAGGATGAACTAAAAGCACCTCTAATCCATTGTCGCTCCAGCGATAGAGCAAAATTCCTGCGCTTTGGACGCTCATCATAGGCCTCCGCCACAAGTTCCCTTATCAAGACCATGCAAAAGCTTTTTTTGCTCTGCAGTCTCACGAGTGCCCTTCCAGGCTCAAATTCTATAATGCATATTGCTGCGCGGGGAAGATTCAAATCTTTCGGGAAAGTGAAAAATGAGCACCATATCTTTCGAGATCCTTAAGCCAGATCGAGACACTTCGGCCAGGCTGGGTTTGATCAGAACCAGGCACGGAGATATAGAGACCCCCTATCTGATCCCTGTGGCCACCATGGCCAGCGTGAGAACTCTCGGCTCCGATGACCTGGCCAGACTGGGAGTGCGGTGCTCTTTAGCTAATACCTATCATCTTCATCTGGAGCCGGGAGATGAGCTGATAGCCCGGCTGGGAGGGCTGCACCGGTTCATGGGGTTTGATGGTCCTCTTTTCACCGATTCGGGGGGCTTTCAGGCCTTCTCGCTGGGCTACGCCCGGGAGCACAAT